>DAOWDY010000101.1 GCA_030638785.1 Candidatus Thorarchaeota archaeon | reverse complement strand
TGGAAATGACAAGAACGTATCAGCTATTCTGGCGTATATAGAAGGATTTGGCGAAGAAGAAGGTCGCAAGTTCGTGGATGTTTGTGCCAAAGTAACCCAGAAAAAACCAGTCATAGTTCTAAAAGGAGGACAATCAGAAGCAGGCCACCGTGCAACTCAGAGTCATACTTCGTCTCTTGCTGGTAGTGCAGTTGTGACATCAGCTGCGTTCAAACAATATGGTGTTATTGAGGCAGCAGACGAGGACGAAGTCATGGCATTTGCAAAGGTGTTCTCATTTCCAGTTAGAACCATGCAAGGTTGCAGAGTAGGTTGTCTCACCGTAAGCGGTGGTCATGGAGTCATTGCTACTGATGAGGAAGATCATTATAATCTCGAGTTTCCTCCTTTCTCTGATGAAGACCAGGCCGCAATGCGAGATACCGTTACTCCAGCATACCAGGGAATAGCTTCATTCAGAAATCCTTGTGACTTAACAGGAAGCGCGTCTGATACTGATTATGAAGGAGTACTTCGTGTAATGCTAGATATTGATTACATTGATGCTGCGCTCCTTCTATTACTCCCATATGCACCGGGCATATCTTTACAGATCGGTGCACGAGTGGCAAACGTCGCGAAGTTGAAGAAGAAACCCGTGGTTGCGTATGTTCCAGACTTGGACAAGTACGAGGTTATCATTAGAGGTTTTGAAATCAATGGAATACCATGTGCAGATACTATTGAGGAATCTGTACAGATGATTAATGGTATTAGAAAGAGATCCGAATATCTTCAGAAGATAGGGAAACTCTAGCAAATTCAGCGACCGCGTGCAATCATCTGAATATCAATATCAAGTGATTTTAGAGACTCCTTCAGTTCACCTCTGATGATGAGTGGTCGAGAAGTCATCTCCTCTACGCTTGAACAGCCAACGAGATACATAGCAGTCCGAAGTCCTTCTAGATACAATTCAATCTCATCAATGACTTGTTGAGTGTTCCCATTAGCTGCAGGATTGAGTAGGGGATGAGCTACTCCAGCTACTGATGCACCAAGTGCTATAGCCTTTGCAACATCTGAACCGGATCGAATCCCGCCAGTTGCCATGATTTCAAGGTCTGTTGCATCTTGAACCATTATTACACTTAGGGCAGTTGGTATACCCCAGTCCCAGAAATCAAGTCCAAGTTGCGCCTTTACATCATCATTTTCCTTCAGTGCTCGGTAGTACTCAACTGCAGCCCAACTTGTACCTCCGACACCTCCTACGTCGATACCTGAAACTCCAATTGCTTCAAGTCGCGTGGCAACATCGGAGGAGATTCCTGCTCCAGTTTCCTTCACAAGGACGGGTATGTCCGTGGAGTCTACAATGGCTTCTATATGTCCTAATACTCCAATTGAGTTACAGTCACCTTCTGGTTGTACAGCCTCCTGTAGTGGATTGAGATGAATGCCAATGATATCCGCATCTATCATCTCGACAGCTTTCTTAGCAGCTACTACATGAGTTGCACCGATGTTAGCGATAATAGGTACCGAGGGAGCTGAATCACGTACAATCCTAAATGTGTTCACAAGGGAATCGTCTTCAATTGCAGCTCTTTGACTTCCAACGCCTATCGGAATCCTTAGCTCTTCCGCCGCCTCTGCCAACCTGCGATTAATGTCAGTTGTATCAGGATGCCCTCCAGTCATGGCGGCAATGGCGATAGGTGCATTTGCTCGTAGCCCTAGGAAGTTTGTATTGAGATCAATAGCATCCTTGTCAATCTCTGGCATCGCATTATGTATGAAGGAGATATCATCAAACATAGTGGATTTATTGCACTGAACATTCTCTTGCAAACAGATCTCAATATGCTCAATCTTTCTGCGTCGTGTTAAGACGGCCTCGACAATCTCATCAGTTCCGGGATTAGACTCAGATGACTCACGTGACATCAGGACACCTCTTCTGATACTTGTCGGATGTCAAGATAAACATAGCACTTATGGTAGAGAAACAGAAAAAAACCAATCTTTGCGTGAGGCGTAGTATTTATCCATGAAACTATATAATTTTCAGTCGGTGCACCTGATGAATGAAGAAACAAAGTATCGAGTAGAAACTCCTGAAGAGGATGAGCAACAAGAGAAAAAAGGTTTCTTTCGCCCTCTTCCAGAATCAACAAAAAAAGTTCGGATAAAAGGAGCAAAGGGTCCAATTACTAAGTTTCTCGGTATTAAGATGTACGAGAAAAATCGTGACATCTTGGTTCTCCTTGCCTTGCCCATATTTGGCGGCCTTATCGACGCTAACCTCTTTGGTCTCATTATCATCGATTTCTTACCAGCAGAAGCAACCTACATGTTTCTCATTCCGATTCTCGCTGCAATCCCTGTAGGTCTTCTAGCAGGAAAAACAAGTCATGCTCTATTCGGAGGTATTCTTACCGGATTATTCTTTGTCGTCTTTCTAATGTTCTATCTTGTTACCCCCGCATTTGTAGCACCTGATATTCCAATTGGAGAATTCTTCGTTAGTGGAATGGTTGTTGCAATGATCTACTTCCTCTTTGTCGTCTTTGCTTCATTGCTCGGATCATTGACTGGAGGATTATTAAGAGAGTTCTTCTAGATATTAATTCCCCAGCAGATAACCATATATTGAGGCAGTGTTGGGCTCGTTTGCATGAGCCGGGTGGGTGTGCTTATCAGTGGTAGAGGAACCAACCTCCAGGCACTGATTGATGCGGAACATCGAGGAGAACTTGATGGTTCTATCGTTCTTGTAATTAGTAATAAACAGGCCGCACAGGGGCTTCAGAGAGCACACACTGCAGGAATTGAAACAAGAACAGTGACCAAATCTGAGTTCCCAATTCGAGAGGAACATGATAGTCGAATAGTTCAGATTCTTCAGGAATTCAATGTGGATCTTGTTGTTCTAGCTGGTTACATGAGGATTCTTACTGAAACATTCTTGTCTGCTTTTAATAATCGAATAATCAATGTTCATCCATCACTCCTACCTTCTTTCAAAGGAGTGAAAGCTCAATGGCAAGCGGTTGATCACGGAGTACGATACTCGGGTTGTACAACACACTTTGTCAATGCAGAGATGGATGATGGACCGATCATTCTTCAGACGATAGTACCAGTCCAAGAGAAAGATACAGGTGAAGTACTTGCTGATAGAATTCTAAAAGAAGAACACAGGATTCTTGTAGAGTCAGTCAGTTTGTTTTGTCAAGACCGTCTGAGGATTGATGGTCGGCGGGTTATGATACGGGAGGAATAAACCAATGTGTGGAGTCTTAGGAATTCTAGGAGATTTTTCATTAATCACATCAAAAGATTTGCTACTGTTGTTGACCCATCGTGGTCAGGATGCATCAGGCGTTCTCTGGTCAGAGGATGATAGGTATGAAACAGTCAAAGCGATGGGGAGTCCCGTTACTTTGAACATTCCTAATGAGCAGAGCAACATGATTATTGGAAGTACTAGATATCCAACTTCAGGAAGAAAGGTTAGCTCAGAGGCAGACCTGAAGACGTTTGTTGGACCATTCAATGTTAGTGGCCTTGCATTAACCCACAATGGGAATATTACCAATATGCCTGCTGTTTCCTCAAAATCATATGATTGTGATTCCGAGTTCATCACAGATCGTCTTGCATTCCACCTCGAACAGAATAATCAGAATCTTGCATCAGCTTTCCAGACACTGGATAGTGAGGTAGATGGAGCCTATAGTCTTGTAGGCATTCATCAGGGACGACTCTTTGCTTATCGTGACCCAAGGGGTTTCAAACCTCTTGTCTTCGGTAGAGGAGAGGGTCGTACTATTGTGGCATCAGAGAGTACTGTGATAGAGATGGCAGGAGTGCGATTAGAACGAGATGTCTATCCCGGTGAATTGGTTGTCTTCGGAACAGACATGTCCATGGAGTCTCACGCAATATCTCAGAATGAAACGCACTCTCACTGTTTCTTTGAATACGTTTACTTCGCTCATCCTGCGGCTACCATGGAGAGTCATCTTGTTTACGACACTAGGTTCAGACTAGGTAGAGCACTTGCAAGTTCATTCCTGAAAATGGGACTTGAAACACCAGACTATGTTGTTCCTGTACCAGATACAAGTAGACCTGCAGCCCAAGCTCTCGCTGAGGAACTTGATGTTCCAATGAGAGAAATTATTCTGAAGAATCGATATCTCGGACGAACCTTCATCGCACAGAATCAGGAAGAGAGAGGTGCGATGGCGAAGTGTAAGTACATCTATCTTGCTGATAAAATCCGAGGGAAATCAGTTCTAGTTGTAGACGACTCAATAGTTAGAGGAACCACTGCAAAGATGATTGTTGCAGATTTGAAGAAGCACGGTGCAACAAATGTATACTTTGCAGTAACTTGCCCACCACAGAATCACGCATGCTACTATGGCGTTGACATCGCTACTGATAAGGAACTCATCGCTTCAGGTACATCACTAAAGGGGATTGCGAATTACATCCAAGCTGATGCCCTCATCTATCAGGATATGACTAGTCTAGAAAATGCAATAGGCCTGAAGGATTTGTGTCTAGCCTGTTTGGATGGCGAATATCCTACTGAATACGCAAGAAAGATCAGAAAGAACATCGAAGAGAATGGAGCCTCACTTGATGGAAGGGACTATGAGAGGTCACTAGGATGAAGATTGGGACTATTGCTAGTCACAGTGCATTGAATATTATATCAGGAGCAAAATTAGAGGGATTTGAAACCGTACTGGTATCAACTCCTGATAGAGTGGAATTCTACGAGTCATTCGGTCTAAAATCATCGATTATTGAGGTGGAGTCATTCGAAGAGATTCTAGATCTCGATATCAAGGACACTGTGTGGATACCACACGGTTCCTTTGTCGCATACATCGGTGCTGATAAGATTCTGAAGTCGGACCTCCAGATGTATGGAAATCAAGAATTACTCAAATGGGAGGAAGATAGAAAGCTCAAGACCAAGCTGCTCCATGAAAGCGGTCTAAGAATCCCATTAGAATTCAAGTCGATGGAGGATGTCGATAGGCCAGTAATAGTAAAGACATATGGAGCTGCGGGAGGCGAGGGATACTTCATTGCAAAAGACAGGAAGGACCTTCTGGAGAAATCTCAACCTGACAAAGAGTTCTCAATTCAAGAATATGTTGTTGGAACAAAGGTCTTCGTAACATACTTCAACTCACTGGCAATGAATAGACTCGAGGTCTTCGGTGCAGATATCAGATATGAAACCGATGCAGATGCAAATTTACGTTTTGATAACTATCCATCATTTGTCGTGATTGGTAACCTTCCAATGGTTCTTAGAGAATCGATTCTGTTCAAATACTACCAGATGGGCAAGGCCTTTATTGATGGCTTTAGAAAACTCACAAACCAGTCACTCCCAGGCCCATTCTGCATAGAAACAATCATTGATCGAAATCAGAATATCTATGCTTTCGAGTTCAGCGGGCGAATCGTTGCAGGGACTAATGTCTGGATACCGTCCTCACCATATTCGTATGTCCAGTTTAATGAACCAATGTGGATGGGGAAACGAATAGCACTAGAAATCAAGGAACTGATACGTGAGGGACGCTTGAATGAATCAATGCTGTAAGAGTTATCAACTTCCATACGAGAGTGATGGCAACATTTACAAAGGAGCCACTGACCACACGCTGTGCGTGGAAGAACTGGTTGTTCAGATGTGAGGAGAGAACATGAGAAAACCTACGATTGGAATGATAGGATCTCATAGTGCAGAGGAGATTGGTGTCTCTGCAAAATCAAATGGTTTCTCAACCGTGATTGTCTGTCAGAAAGGACGAGAGAAATTCTATGCCCACTATAACAAACACCTCTATGATGAAGTGATTGTTCTTGACAAATTTAGTGATTTAATTCAACCTGAAATCCAAGAGCGATTAAAAGAACTTGATGTAGTTTGGATTCCTAATCGTTCATTCAGTGTCTATGTAGGATATGACCTGATAGAGAACGATTTTGACATTCCGATCTATGGCAATAGAGGAATACTCCGTGTGGAGGAAAGAGGCTTTCCAAGAGACCAATACTGGTTACTGAAGGAGTCCGGAATCAGAATCCCTAGATCATTGAAACCAGATCAGATTGATACTCTAGTGATTGTGAAAGTTCAGCAGAAGGAGAAACCACTAGAGAGAGCCTTCTTCTATGCAAACTCTCCCGAGGACTATGAACAGAATGCCTCATCAATGATTCAAAATGGAAGGATAAGTGAAGCAGATCTCAAGAACGCAACTGTAGAGGAGTTCATTATAGCACCGCGTTTCAATGCAAATTTCCAAGCGTACGGCATCGATGACAAATTTGGTGATCTGGATTTTGTTGGCTTTGAAGATAGGATACAGACAAGTCTCACTGGATTACTCAATCTCCCAGCTAGTGAGCAGATGAAACTGAATATTGTTCCAATGAATGAAGAGGTAGGACACAAGGGGATTACGATGAGGGAGAGCAAGAAACCTCTCGTCTATCAAGCAGCAGAGAATCTCCTTGAGGGAGTAAAGAAACACTTCCCACCGAAGATGATTGGACTCTTCTCGCTACAAGGCGCTTTAACTGAAGAATCAGAGTTTGTTGTTTTCGACCTCAGCCCACGAGTACCAGGGGCACCCTGTGTAGGCCCAACAAGCCCAGAGATGAGAAGAATCTCACTAAAGATGAACAGGACGATTCAATCACCTATTGATCTTTGCATGATTGATATAGAGCAGGCAGCTGATGAAGGACGCTTAGAAGATATCACTACTTGAACATGGAGGACATTGAATATGGAACTATTACACAAGGGAAAGGCCAAGAAAATATTTGCTGATTCCAAGTCAAAGAAATATGTTGTAATTGAGTTCACAGATAATGTATCAGCTGGAAATGGAAAGAAGAAGGATATAATCAAGGGTAAGGGGAATCTTGCTTGTGACTTGAGTGAGTTCTTCTTTCGATATCTAAAGAAAAAAGGTGTTGATACTCACTTTGTAAAGCGACTTGACGGTTCTCAGATGAGGTGTACTAAAGTAGAGATTCTTCCTCTTGAAGTGGTATGCAGAAATGTTGCTGCCGGATCATTTTGCAAGAGGTATGGAATAAAAAAGGGAACCGAGCTTGCATCCCCATTAATCGAGTTCTTCCTCAAAGAAGACAAACTCCATGATCCACTGATATCTGAAGATGCAGCAATACGTCTAAATCTTGCAAGTGAATTTGAGATTGCCTTTATGAAATCAGTTGCTCTTTCTGTCAATTATTATCTGACTGTATTATTTACACAGGTCAACCTCACTCTCATTGATTTCAAACTCGAATTCGGGAAGAATTCTGATGGGGCTATTCTCTTGGCCGATGAGATTTCTGGTGATACAATCAGAGTGTGGAATTCGAAAGGACAGTCCTTCGATAAGGATCTATATCGGAAGGACGAGGGGGACATCACTACTGCTTATTCATTCCTTCTTGAGAAACTTAATGAAACCAAACCGAATAAAGTACTGCAAAGAGAAGAAGTTCTCTATGTGTCTGTTATGCCGAAGGATGGTATCAAAAATCCTCCAGGGGAGGTGACTAAGAAGGCCCTCATAAGACTCGGATTTGGAGACGCCACAGAAGTGAGGATGGGTAAGATCTTTGAGATTCATCTATCAAAACCAATTACTTCCGGCCTGATAGAACAGCTGACTCTGATGAACCTCAAACTTCTGTCGAATCCTATTGCAGAGAAACACAATGTGAGGATGGAGATGTGACAATAGCAGTCATCAGATTTCCAGGCACTAACAATGAGAATGATGTACTTAGAGGATTATCTCTTATCCCAGGAGGAGACCCCTATCTTGTGACAAATAGACAAGGGTCCGAAGCGCTCAAGGATGCTGACGGTATTGTTATCCCAGGAGGTTTCTCATATGGCGATTATCTGAGAGCTGGAGCAGTGGCATCGGTTGGCACCATCATGGATGGGATTAGAGAGATTGCGGACGATGGCAAGCCAGTGCTTGGAATCTGCAATGGCTTCCAGATTCTCGCAGAAGCAGGGCTTCTTCCAGGCGCACTTTTACCAAATAGGTCTGCGAACTTCATATGCAAATGGGTGTATCTGAAAGTTTCAGAAAATACAGTTGGGTTCACGGATGGCATGGAGGCTGCAGTTATTCGCCTCCCAATTGCCCATGCAGAGGGCAACTACTATTGCTCAGAGGAAGACCTTGTGAGACTCCAAGATGAAGAAAGGATTCCGTTCAGATATTGTAATGAAGATGGAGAGGTAGGCGAGGAAGTAAATCCCAATGGGGCTTTAGATAACATTGCGGGAATTGTGAATGAGAAAGGTAACATTCTAGGAATGATGCCACACCCCGAGAGAGCATCACGAATAGTTCTCGGATCAGTAGATGGTCTGGATATTCTAGAGAATTTCGTGAGAGTAACAAAGGAGGCATAGTGAAGATGTTAACGAATGAAGAAATCACACATGCCACCAATGTGCTTGAAAGAGAACCGACTAAAACTGAATTAGCAATGCTGGACGTTCTCTGGTCTGAACACTGTAGTTACAAGAGTAGTAAAAGATGGTTTCATTTATTCAACACAGAAGGAGACAATGTACACCTTGGTATTGGTGAGGGAGCGGGACTTGTAGACATCGGCGATGGCTATCTTGTTGGCGTTGCCATGGAATCGCACAATCACCCAAGCCAAATTGATCCGTACAATGGAGCGGCAACAGGAGTGGGGGGTATCATTAGAGATGTTATCTCCCAGGGATGTAAAGCCGTTGGATTGATGAATTGTCTGAGATTTGGTCACCCTTCAAAACCAAGAAACGCTTACCTTCTAGAGCAAGTAGTTCGAGGAATCTCAGAGTATGGAAATAGTGTAGGCATACCAACCGTCGGCGGTGAGTTGGAGTTTGATGACTCATATGATGAGAACTGTCTTGTCAATGTAGTTTGTATTGGAGTCATTAAACCTGAATACGTTGTGAGAAGTAGTGCTCGAACTCCGGGACATCTTCTAGTCATGTTTGGATCAACAACTGGTAGAGATGGTATAGCAGGGGTCAGTTTTGCTTCAGAGTCTTTCTCAGATGAGGAGGAGGAAAATAGGTCGGCTGTTCAGATTGGAGATCCTCTTGCAAAGAAAGTCGTTATAGACGCTCTTACTCAATTGATTAGAGAGAAACTAATTGATGGATTACAAGACTTTGGCGGAGGTGGAATGACATCTGCAGCTGGAGAACTAGCATCGCAGGGTGGTACTGGAGTAATAGTGGAAGTTGACAAAGTCCCGTTAAGAGAATCTGACATGAAATCATATGAGATTGTAACTTCCGAATCCCAAGAACGCATGTTGGCAGTTGTCGCACCTGAGGCATTAGAGAGAGTAATCGAGATCTTGGAAGAGAACGATACTCCTTATGCAGTGTTTGGCGAAGTTACCGACGACAAGCACTACACTGTGATGGAGAATGGTAAGGTCAAAGCGAAATTGCCCATTGATCTATTGGTTGATGGATTCCCGGAACCAGAGAGACCTGTTGGTACTTTACCAACTCGTAGTACTGGCATGGGATGGTTCAAAGAACCTGAAGACCTCAAAGAGACAACATTACAATTACTGAACTCGTTAAATATCTGTGACAAGTCGTGGGTATACAACCAATATGACCAACATGTACAAGCTCATACAGTGATTGACATTGGAGAAAATGCAGGTGTGTTAGAGTTTCCGATGGGGAAGAAACTTGCCTTTACGAGTGACTGTAATTCATCGTGGTGTCTTCTCGATCCGTCCCAAGGAACATCCAACTCCGCCGCTGAATCATTGAGAAACCTCATATCTATGGGAGCCAAACCAATATTCATTGCTGACTGCCTAAACTTTGGTAATCCAGAACATCCAGACTCATATGCTCAGTTCGTTGATTCAGTTAGGGGTTTAGGACAGTTTTCACACGACTTTGAAATTCCAATAATTGGAGGAAATGTTTCTCTTTACAACGAATCTGAGGTTGATGGTGATACTCATCGAATCAATCCAACTCCACAGATTATGATTGCAGGTATGTTCAGAGATGGAGCAACACCGATCAAAAGGAATCTCATCACACCTTGGTCTAACCTGTTCTTAATCGGAGAAACACATCCAGAGATGAATGGGACTGAGTTTCAGAGATTGATGATAGGAGAAGTGAAGGGTAATCCTCCACGATATAGACCAGAGATGGAAAAGAAAGCTATGAATGCAATCCTTGAGGCTCATTCTAGAGGTCTGATCCGTTCCTGCAACAATGTAGGAAGAGGTGGTCTTGCAATTGCACTCATGAAGATGGTGCTCAACAGCCCATATGGTTTCAAGTTGGATCTTGAAGGTGCACCTGGTACGGCCAGAGGTTTTGCAGAAAAGTTGTTTTCCGAATCAGCGGCAAGGTATGTAGCTGAAGTCCCAGAAAGCAATCAGCCAGCATTTTACGAAATCATAGAAAAACACGGTGTGAAAATCTGCGAGATTGGATTATCAGTATCGAAGAAGGTAGCGGATTTCGGTAGGTTCTCTATTACTCTAGAAGAGGCACAAGAAGCTTATCGAAGTGGATTACGTAAATATATGGAGTGAAACATCTATGATAGACGTTCTGGTTATCTCCGGAAGCAAAAGCGATGACAAAATCACCAAAAAAGCAACGGACACACTTGAAAAACTGGGTGTTTCCTATTCTGTGGAGATTGCATCTGCCCATAGAGAACCTGAAAGAGTAAAGGACATTGTTACAAAAACAGAATCGAAAGTCATCATTGCAATTGCAGGACTTGCAGCAGCTTTGCCAGGAGTTGTTGCGTCATACACACAGAAGCCAGTCATCGGAGTTCCTGTGTCAGCTGCACTCAACGGACTCGATGCACTTCTTTCCATTGCACAAATGCCAAAGGGAATTCCGGTTGCAACTGTTGGTATTGATAATGGACAGAACGCAGCTTATCTGGCAGCTCGAATTCTTGGAATCGAAACCAAATCATCAAAGCCTCCGAGGACATATGCTGAGTCGGGAGTCAATGAAGAATTAGTATCCGAAGGATTGAAGGTTCTTGGAAAATACGTGAAGGAATCCTTCCTTCAAGGAGAAGTCACACAGGATTATGGACATTATGCGAATACAGTGAAAATTAGTGATGACCTATGTATTGCAATGTCTACAGATGGAGTCGGAAGCAAGGTCCTGATAGCAGAGTTAGCAAGTAGGTACGATACCATTGGCATCGATTGTGTCGCTATGAATGTGAATGATTTGATCTGCATAGGAGCCATGCCTGTAGGGTTCGTTGACTATCTCGCCTCAGAGGAACCATTGCCTACAGCAATCCTTGATGAAATTGGAAAGGGACTCCTTCAAGGGTGTAAAGATTCAGGCATCCCGATTTTAGGTGGAGAAACAGCTATTCTACCTGACATGATAAAGGGAGTCAATGGTCCGGGTTTAGACCTTGCAGGAACAGCAGTTGGAATTGCTAACCCCAGTGAACTTATCGATGGCTCACAAATTCAACAAGGTGATGCCATTATAGGGATTGCTTCTAATGGAATTCACTCGAACGGATTCACGCTTGCGAGAAAGGTGCTTCTATCCAAATACAAAATCACTGATACCCTTCCATCAGGACTCACTGTTGCTGATGAACTCCTACGCCCTACAATGATATACGTTCGACATTTCAAGGCACTGAAAGATGCGGGTCTTGACGTTCGAGGGATTGCTCACATTACGGGTTCGGGATTTAAGAAGATTCTCAGATTGGGCTCATTCAAATTCAACATTGACAACGTACCACAACCTGAAGAGATTTTCGAACTAATCAAACAAACGGGTAATGTGGAATGGAAAGAGATGTTCACGACCTTCAACAACGGTGTAGGTCTAGTAATCGTCGTGCCTCAAAAGGATAAAGAAAGAGCACTTAAGGTTCTAGGCAAACTTGACACTGTCTTTGAGATGGGGCAAGTCGAGTCTTCGGATGATCCGCGGGTAGAGATTGTTCCTTATGGAGTGACAATAAAATGACACGTGTTCTTCTAATTGGGAATGGTGCGAGAGAACATTCAATTGCTGCTGCATTAGCAAAATGTGATGTTGAAATTCTAGCCCATATGGACAGGATGAATCCAGGTATTTCAGCGCTTGCAAGTGTAGTCAATATCAATTCATTAACTAATCCAAGAAAACTTCCTGAGGTAAAAGGAGTAGATTATGCAGTTGTTGGTCCCGAGGGTCCTCTTTCAGTGGGGGTTGTTGACTATCTAATTGGAAAAGGGGTACCGTGTGTTGGACCTCACCAAGAAGCCGCACGTATTGAAACAAGCAAGTCATTTGCCAGAAGAATTCTAGACGAGGTTTACAAGACTGCCAATCCAAGATATGTTGCTGCACGCAGTGTTGATGCCCTCAAGAAGTTCGAAAAATCAATTGGTGCTGAGAATATTGTAGTAAAACCAGATGGATTGACAGGGGGTAAGGGCGTCAAGATTTTCGGGGATCATTTCAGCACTCGAGAGGAACTGGAGAAGTACGCGATT
>DAOWDY010000097.1 GCA_030638785.1 Candidatus Thorarchaeota archaeon | reverse complement strand
GCACTGCTCCACCTGAGAACCAACCCGTCGCATCAATATGAAGCTCGATATATGTAGGTTCATTTATAGTAAGGTTCTCTTCAAATCCGTCAGGGATAACAACATAGGCGTCAATCTCTCCCTCATAGAGGTCTTGCCACGCCTCATCTGTATTGTTGTATATTATGATTTCACCCGTGACCTCCCGTAATGCATCGGTGTAGTTCTCTGAAAGGTCCGGCCCATCATACGTCCGTGTGGTATCGAGATCAATGACTCCTAATATGAGGCCTGTGCTGGTTTCCGTTTCATTGACAGGGAGCCCACCACCTGGTTCGATATCACTAAGATCTCCACCACCACCCATCAATCCTCCCTCCGCCTGATCGCTAACGTATGCAAGCATCCCAATTAGAGCTACTGGGAGAACGAATATCAACAAGAGTGCAACCTTATCTTTGATAATTAGTCTAAGCTCTTTTGCAACCATGTTCCGTATTCGCCGGGACGGCTTGGTGAAAACCTCGGCCATCTTATTCCCTCATGATTTTGCGGCATTCTGTGTCGTGATTTGCCCTTTTCTAATGAATCCGGTTTATCTGGGCTATTAAGGTTTGGCTCATTTCTTTTCCTCATAGAGAAAGTCTTGGGTCAGAATGATATCCGCATGAAACATAAATAACGTCAGCGTTTAAATTTAGCAGGACTTGTTTCATAGTACTAGTGTAGGGTGAGGTTTTCCATAGATGAATCAGGACAATTCTGTCATCGAGAGGTTCAAACGAGTTGCCAAAAGCAACCGAATTAATCCTCAATTCGATGATGGTATTCTTCCTGCTGAGAAAGTCGAGATCTTGCGTAGTCACCTTAATGCAGCATTCTTTGGGTCTGCTGAGAAATGGATGCTGCCTAGTTGGGCAATCCAAACAATCTGGGATAGAGGCAAACGTCAGGACATTCAAGATATACTTCCTAATGAAAAATACAGCAACTGGATTGTGATTGGGGGGCCCGGGTCTCAATCATATGGCATATCCGATCATACTGGGCTTGTGACCATTCTTGAAGAGTGTGGGTCTTTTGATTTCTGGCCAAGAGCAGATGATATTCAGTTTCCTGCACTCCAGGAATATGACGGACCACGCTTAACCCTTGTAACTGTCGACGATCAGATGTATGAGTGGAGCACAACATCGGGACCTCTTGAGTTCAACCGTCTCCTCTATCATGTAATCGAGGATGACAATGAATACATTTTCAACGAGATTGTCCTTCGGAATCTTTCGCTGGAACCCCAAGAGTTCACGTTTTATATTACTCTAAAGCCAACTTCGGTTCGAGGGATGGAGCCAATCGAATCTTTGACATATGATAGTAGTAGAAGAATGCTCACCTCAAATGATAATCTGGCTCTGATTGCAGATAAAGCCCCTTCAATGGTTATTATGGACACGTTTGATAATCCCAATCTTCTGAATGCCCTTGAGGATACTGGAGAACGACTGGACCAGAGTTATACGTCTGTACGCGGAAACGGCACTGCTGTCATGAAGTACACTATACATCTGAGGCCTGCAGGACATGAAACACTTGTCTTTGCATCACCTCTCTTTAGGACCACAGAAAAAGATGCCCCCCAGAAAGTGAATATGAATCCTCGCTTACGCGATGATGCTGTTGCTAGATGGTTTGACTTCAATGATGATAGTCCAAAGGGATCTTATCCAGACGAAGCGCTCATGATGGCCACAGCACAAGGAAAGACGTCCCTTGTCATACAGGCTCGTGAATTCGTGCAGCGAATGGCTTCTGATATTCTTGTGAACCGTGCATCAGACATAACACGAATACATATGGCCCTTAGTCGATCTGGTTGTAATCACATTGCCCATACACTTGCGATAGAGATTTCGCAACGTTTCGCATCACTAGATATTACCAAAGATGATGCAGGAAAACTTTCACCACTCGTGTGGGCGTTCAAAGAAATGGAGAAGATATATCCCGAAACCCCTCTCCAAGAACCAGTTACATCCTTCATTAATTCAATGGGTTCGATGATCGAGCAAGTATTACAGGACGATATTGACCGAAAGGCTGCGATAGAGCAACTAGCGCCTGAACCTGTATCTGAAGAAAATCAAGATGAAGCTGGAGAATTCGATCATGATTCTGTTGATACCCCTGTCGGTTCGGAAGCGCCTCCAGAATCAGGTGACGCAATAGCTGAAATTCCACTCCCCGAAGAACTTGAGCCATTGCCTAAGCCTTTGCCTCATCCATCTCTCAGTGATGCATTGGAAGCGGTATGGACTCTTGCAGCAGCAGAGATCATATCCCCGAAGAGAGATGATATTTCTACTCTCTTGGAATCCTATCGAGATACAGTTGATAAGATATGCAGAACCGTACTGTCGGAACATACTTGGTCGTTTGAATCTGAAAGTGATATGGACACAATAATGGATATCATTGGGGCATTCTCGCTTCTCAAAGGAAAACATGTTTACAAGCCTCTCATCGAATCTCTTACTCGTGAAGTGAGTGACAACTGCTCATTCCGAGGGCTCTTGAGATATCCAAAACCATCTTCCCGTGTATCCAGTCATCTCAGACTTCGACTTACAAACTCTGTCATGATGATGGGTGACCGTGACGAAGTGGAACGGACAATAGAGAAATTACATGATTATCTTTCAGAATATCATCTTCTTCCTCAGTGGGTTGATATCAACACAAAGGGCGGAGCATACGGTGACGGTTGCAGTATATTAGCAGCTGCTGATCTAAGACTCCTTCTACGTGATATCCTTGTATACGAGAGAGATGGTAGCTTGTTTGTCTTTCCAGGGCTTCCTGACCCATGGGTCACATCGACGGGATCAATTATGGCTGAAGGCATTCCCACCGAGATTGGAAATGTGAGTCTAAAAACGGGTGTATCTACTAATCAACATCAGATTGAGATTGAGCTAGAAAAACTCCCAGAAGAAATCGAAGTATTTCTTCCTTCACATATACCGCTTAACATGGTGAAAGTCTTTGGTGGTAGCATAGTTGAACGATTTGAAGAACCACCAAAAAGAATTCGACTCGTTCCGCTATCAGAACGAATTACGTTGACCTTCCACAGATAATCGAAAGTCCTAAAGGGTACAGAGAGGGAGCGGCGATTGTGAGGAAATCCAGACCCTATCTGCTCTTAGCTATCATTATCCTTCTATGGGGAACGAACTTTGTAGTTGCAAGACTTCTCTCAGGGTTTGACCCCATACGTGTATCAGGAATTCTGTATGCATTCTTTCGATATTTCCTTGGCGCACTCACAATGATTATTGTTATTGTCCTTCAACGAAAGGGTATTGATGAGATAAAACAGGGTACAATTCCTTATGCCCGGACGCTCCTTCTAAGTGCTCTATTTTCCTCGATCTTTGTCATGGCTATTCATACGAGCGCTTAATTCATCCCCTCTGGAACAACCTCAATTATCGTGAATCTAAGTCCTATTGTAGTTCTCATATTCGGTGTTTTCTTCCTAGGCGAATCCATGACAACACGTAAGGTTGCTGGATTCATTCTTGGACTTGGTGCGGGACTTGTGTTCCTCTGGACCACACTATCATACTCATCAGGGCTTGAGTGGGGCCTCCTTTTGGCTATTATTGGAATGCTGGCATGGGGTGCGTACACTGTAACTCTACATTATCTTGAAGGAGCAGATCCATACATCGTGATGACTGTAAAGCATGTGACCTCCTCTTTGATGATAATTCCCTTTATTCTACTCATTCTCTGGGATGGATCCGGTCTGATACTTGTTTGGGATATATGGACTGTTCTAGGTCTTACCTTCGCAGGAGTGTTAGCCTCCGGTCTTGCATACATTCTATACTTTACAGTAATTGAGATTCTTGGTGCCCCCCGTGCTTCGTCATTCCTGTTCTTGATTCCTTTTGTAAGTCTAGCTGGAGATTTCATTTTAGGTGAACCCCCGCACGTGATTGCCTTAGTCGCTGGACTAATTGCGATTATCGGTGTTGCATTAGTTAGATTGTCATCAAATGATATTGAACAGAATAAGGTACAATCTTGAAACATTAGCTTCGTTTAAATGAGAAGAATGATGTTATCTCAATGGAGGGATAGAGTAATGCAACCGGTTCTGGATCTTTACAATCCCACAGTAATTTTCCTGATAACCTTGCTATTACTTGTGTTCTCATTAGTTCGATTAGGAGCTACATGGAGATATCGAGTCCACCGCGATAAAGAATCTGAACTATCATCATTTTCTCGACTTGGTGAAACACTTGCTAATGGTGGTAGTAAGGGTTTCAATGGTTTGAATATCCTTGTAGCCATAATTGGTCATGGGGCGATACTTACCGTGGGTGTCTATATTTTTCTTGAAGGCGATGGAGTTGGATTCCTGATTCCTATTATTCTCACTATTTTTGGAGCTGTAGTTATTCTTGGATTCATCCAGTTTTCCGGAAGAGGGAAACGTTGGTATGAGAACTACCAGCTTGAGAGGGAATACTATGCCACCCACTGTGATGATTCAGTCTTTGAAAACAAAATCGAGAGTCTAATTGAAACCATTAATGAGGGCAATCAAAAAGAATCGAGTGCCGCTATTACCGAGCTTGAACATATCCTTAGAATGGGTTACAAAGTTGGTTCAAGTGCTAGAAACGTTTTATCAACGATTGACCCAGAGTTATTCTCTGAGTACAAGTCTACTCATATTAGACGTATCTCTCGCTTCAAGGCAACTGCATTGCTTCTAATCATTGTATGTCCAATTTACCTTCTATCACTCTTATCTCCATATCCATTGTATTACAACTGGTCAATCTATCTAGACTTTGTATTTCGAACTATTATGCCCAATTACTTCATACAACCCGTATTGTTGGTTTTTGGTTATGAAGGGAGTCTGGATACAAAATTTGTCTAGGAGGTCAGATATAATATGTCGATGGCATTAGGTGGATTGTTGGGGATTAGTTTCGTGGCTCCAATCTTAGTTATTCTAGCTCTTATCAAGTTCTCAGCCATTGAATCTTTCAGAAGGAGGAATTACACCGCTAGTTCAAAATTATCCTCACTTGGAGAGAAACTTGCTAATTCAAAAATCATGAAATTCGATATCGTTTTTGCGTTTGCACTTATTGGATCTCTTACAATTGCTTTGGCGTATACCCTCTATTCATGGTGGTATTATACCTCCAGATGGTATTCCAGTAGATTCTTCTTCTATTCGTCCTTGATACCTGCTTTGATTTTGATTCCATATCTGATTTTGGGTTTAATCTATGCAACATCGACGACTCGAGGTCTGTCATGGTGGAATGCATCCGTCATTATATTTAGATACCATGGGTTCCATGAGAGACGTTCATACTTGAAGAATGAGATTGAGCTTCTAATTGAAGAGAATGAAGACGGGTTCGACCATCCTTATTGTGCATATCTCACCCTCGAGCGATTGTTTATGCAGGAATTTAATGCAGGTCAGGCAACTCGCGAAATTCTCGGAGAACTAAAACCTGAGTTACACGAAGAGTTTAGCATCAAACTAACGAATGGTTTCAAAAATCGAAGATTTAGTCACTTTCTTCTCTTCATAGGGGTTGTTTTTGCACTTCTATCCATATTTTTCTTATTCTTCGGTATTTATTCACAAGTCCCCGTATCCTACTACTTCCCAGCAATTGATTTTGCTTCAACGATTAGTCTTAGTTTTCTCCTCATGTGGATTGTTCATAGCACTTTTGAAATTCCTGGTCTAGACTCAACGATGACAGTGCATACTGAAAAAGATCAACCAGAGTTAGAGAATGTGTAGATTCGTAGTAGGGATAGCGCAGAAATTACACTTGTCTTATATCTAGGCTATTCTATGAAAGAGATGTAGGTGTATACCAATGACAAATCCAGAGGAGCTCTTACAAGAAGCAATACAGCTGCATCAAGCATCGAACTTCAAGAAAGGAATCAAGACAGCTGAGAAAGCGAGGAAGAAATTCCTGAAGGAAGGAAATCGCATCAGGGCGACAGAGGCCCTTCGTGTTACAGCAGATTGTACTATCAATGCACGAGATTTGAAAAAAGCTAGACAATTGTATGAGCAACTACTGTCCGAGGCAATGAGTATGTCTAATCTATTCTACCAGGCTGCTGCACACTGGGGACTGGGACAGGCCTTCTCACACGAGATGAACTACTCTGAGGCTGCAGAATCTTTCACAACCGGTCTGAGAGTTGCACGACAGATCGCTGATAAATGGTATTCAGGATGGAATGCATTTGGTGTAGGAAATGCATGTAGAGGTATGGGCAAACTCCAGGACGCAAGACCATTCTACACTGAGGCAATTGAGGCCTTTCAGGATATGAATCAACCCACTCTGGTTTCTTGGGTTGAACGTGCTTTGAAGGAAGTAGGTGGCGAAAAGTCAGAAGCTTTGCCACAAGATACGAAGGTCTGGCTATGTCCTATGTGTGGCTCGAAATTCAATACAAATCAGGTGGAGTCACTGAAGAAAGGCAAATCAGTTGCCTGCGAATATTGTGGGACAACAGTAGGTTAGACGGAATTATCCTCCACCGCACATTTTAATAGGACTAAGAAGAAATCTAATTAACCATTGTTAATAAGTTATCTCCCAAGTCGTGTGGAGGAGTGATTTTTGGCAGGTACTAAGTTTTCAATTCCAAAACCAAGTAATGAAGCCGTGCTAGGATACCTTCCAGGTAGCCGTGAGAGAGATGAATTGCAGCTGAAACTCGAAGAGATGAAATCACATAGGCTTGACATTCCCCTCATAATTGGAGGGAAGGAGATCCGCACTGGAAATACTCGGAAATCTCGAGTCCCTCATGACCATGAGCATATCTTGGCAGACTTCCATAATGCAGGACCTGAAGAGGCTACACTAGCAATAGAGTCCGCAATGGATGCTCGAAGAGACTGGAGTATCACACCATGGTATGACAGAGCGGCTATCTTCCTGAAAGCGGCTGAGCTTCTTGCTGGACCGTGGAGGGCCACTCTCAATGCTGCCGCAATGCTTGACTTGAGCAAGAATGTCTATCAAGCTGAGATTGATGCTGCTGACGAGCTAATTGATTTTCTGAGGTTCAATGCCTTTTACATGCAGGAAATCTACCAGATGCAGGTGATTTCTGGTACAGGTGAGTGGGATAGAATCGAATATCGCCCCCTTGAAGGGTTCGTGTTTGCAATTTCACCATTCAATTTTGTATCGATTATGGGAAACCTTCCCACTGCTCCAGCTATGATGGGAAATGTAGTAGTGTGGAAACCAGCATCCTCTGCAGTCTATGCAGCATATCATGTAATGAAACTCTTCATCGAGGCTGGGCTTCCTCCTGGTGTAATCAACTTTGTACCGGGTCCCGGAGGTAGAGTTGGTGATGTGGTCCTAAGACATCCTTCCTTAGCTGGTGTGCACTTTACTGGTAGTACAGAGACCTTCATCTCTATGTGGAAGACAATAGGTGAGAATATCGAATCCTACAAAACATACCCTCGTATGGTCGGTGAAACTGGTGGGAAGGATTTTGTCTTTGCTCATAATTCCGCAAATATAGACGAGCTTGTTACTGCACTCATTCGGGGTGGGTTCGAGTACCAAGGTCAGAAGTGCTCAGCAGTATCAAGGTCCTATATCCCTGAGTCATTGTGGCCACTAGTAAAAGAGAAACTAAAGACGAAACTACAGAAGGTCAAGATGGGAAGTGCTGAGGACTTTACAACTCTAGTGAATGCAGTTATCGATAAGCCCTCATTCAACCGAATTGTCAGCTACATTGGTCACGCACAAGACTCCCCCGATGCCGAGATTATCTTTGGCGGCAATCACGACTCCACGAAAGGTTACTTCATCGACCCAACCGTCATACACACAACAGACTCACACTACAAGTCAATGGTGGAAGAAATATTCGGTCCAATTCTCACGCTCTATGTTTATCCAGATGATCAATTCGAAGAAACCCTTCAGCTATGTGATGAAACCTCTCCCTATGCTTTGACAGGCTCCATATTTGCAAGGGACCGGTCTGCCATTGTGAAGGCCTCTGATATCCTTGTGAATGCAGCTGGTAATTTCTACATTAACGATAAGCCAACCGGTGCTGTGGTTGGCAGACAACCATTCGGTGGTGCTAGAAAGTCAGGCACAAATGACAAGGCTGGAAGCAGTCTAAACTTGATGAGATGGGTATCTCCACGTACGATCAAGGAAAACTTTGTTCCACCAACTGAAGTAAACTATCCCTATATGACAGAGGATTAAACTCTGGACTTCACCAAGTTAGTAATCAACAAGCTCAGCAGTGTCGTCTTCATGCCATTGATAAACTTCGATAATACACTTGGCATCTTTTGGAGCTCCTCTTATACCTCGCCCTGCAAAGATATGACGGCCATCAACATAGACATGGCCATTCTTTCTAGGTAATTTCTTGAGATACTCGAAGATTTCTTCTGGATACTCTCTTGCTACGATGACAGCTCTCGTTGGAAAGTATGGTGCAAAGATCATATTGTCCTTCTTAATTAGACGCACACCGAACCCATCAAGTGAATCAATGAACTCCATGACCTCTCCACGTGATATTCTACCCTCATTGACCTTGCAGAATATGTAGGACTCGGAGTGTGCTGCCTGTGCTTTCTTACCTGTGCTCTGAGCATCGGCGTCATCATCATATCTAATACCCAGATTGATCAGCATGTCCATGTAGCCCTCTGCACCGCTCTCCTTCATAAGACGAGGTTTGATTGCAACACTACCTCCATATTTCCCATGTACAAACGCAGCCACTCTGCTGATGAATGGATTCTTAATCTTCTTCATGAACTCATCTGCAATGATATGAAACTCGGTATAATCGCGCTCTTGGAGACTGTCTGATACGTGAAGCTCTTCGAATTGTCTGCCCATTTCCATTGCTAGGGAGTGTGCCTCTTGGAACTCTTTCTTGGTTGGAGTGATCAGTGCTGTAATCGTATTCTCCTTTGCAGCAAGGATGATTCTCTTTTCCTCAGTTGTAAATGAAGAGAGACCTCCTAGTTTGAGTTCTCGCGAGAAGTGAGTAATCGCAGTTACAAAACTTG
>DAOWDY010000212.1 GCA_030638785.1 Candidatus Thorarchaeota archaeon | reverse complement strand
TACACCCGGCGTTCTATGGTTGTCAGTTTTTTCAACAATCCTACGTTTATTCTTATCCGTTTAGAAAATGATTGACTAATCAATTATTCATTCTGTCTGATATCTCTCAACATCTGCAAAGAAATCCATCACCCGAACAAAGGTTTTGACCTCGCCGCTATGAACAACACCTTCAGGGATATGGTATGAATCCCCTTTCTTGTAGATTCTTGTATCATCACCAATGGTTAGCTCAAGCTCTCCATCAATCACAAACCCATACTGTTCACCATGGGAGTGTGGAGTGACAACTCCTCCTGCCTCGATCTCGAAGAAGACGATCTGTTCATTCTTACCCTGAGAGACCCAACCTGTGACCCCTGGGAAATTCAACTTAGCTTTAGCAAGATTTTTGATACATTCTGGAAATCTAATTTCGGTCATTTTGTCCACACAGACATGTTCACAGTCATTTCCGTATTAGCATTTCCTACTGTGTGAGAGTAAGCGTGAGTTTGAAGAGCTTGTGGTGCAAGGTATATCCTCTTGCATCACACATCTTTGCAACCTCAGGCATATCTGTATAGGTGATTCTAACGTGATCGAATTTTGGAAGACTGAATGGTTCAAGACCTGCGAGAAAATCATCAAAAGCTTCTGGAGTGTCCATCAGGTATGGGAAACATCCCGGGAATCCAGGAGTAAAGCGACAAGCACCGATGATATCCCCATTATTGTCCTTAAGTGTCATAACATGAAATCTCTCATCTGTCAAGAATCGTCTGATTTGTCCAGCGGGTAATGCAGGATATTTCTCCCCCACTCTCTCAATCTCATCTTCCCGAATCTCTTGGCACGTATACCTTCCTGTAGGATTGAGTGAACTTCTTGGAACGATGTGGTGCCATGTTGTACCAGCTACGGCGAATCCAAACTTCTTGTAGAGACCCTGTGCTGTATAGTTATCTTGTGGTGTATAAAGATGAATAGTGTTGACTCCACCTCGTTGTTTGAACCACTCGATTGCATATTTCATTAAAACTGAACCATACCCCTCTCCGCGATACTCTGGAGCAACAGCGACACGCCCAATGTGCCCCGCATCGTCTCCGAATAGGGCTATAATCAACTGACCCACAAGTTGATCGTTTGCGAAGAGGCCAAAACAGCCCTCATTCTCAATTCGCAACATATAGAATTTTTCAATAATTCTGTCATCAGGAAATGATGCCTGATCTAATACCTCGAAGGCTTCCCAATCATCCTTTGTCAACTGTCTAATGAATTGTCCATCAGTCATAGTTGATTCTCTCTATTTCACGATATTCTAATGTCATACAAAAGCAACTTGAAGAAAAAGGCTTGGTTAACTTGATTTGTCGAAAGACTCATCTACATTTGATGTGAGATATGCTGGTCGCGTCACCGAGTGGGGGCTAGATTTTATGAAACCTCTCGGTACAATAACACTCCATCTGCCATTCGTCGATTCGGGTACTAAACAGACCATAATGGAATTAATGAAATCAGCACAAAATTACAGTAATTTCTCAAAACGTCTAACAGATCGAGTCTGTTCCTCTAAAGCGAGAAACCTCGAAGTTTTTTCTGCCGTTCATCATTCCACTCATCTCTATGACTATGATAGTCTGGATAAAATAGCCAGAAATTATAGTGACCTATCTATCATTCAACCCAATCTTTACTTCGCAGGATCTTATCTTAGGGGAAAGGATCAGTGGGTTAAAGCACGTAAGGTTGCCGATCAGGTGTTTGAATCTACAGACAATCTTTGGATTAAATTTGAGATGTTGATGAGTAAATTGAAAGTGGATGTCTTTGACTTCACAAGCGAATCGAAGACGCATGATACTGTTGGAAAATTAGAATCTATACTGAAAGAGAACTCAGAGTTGCAGTGTCTTGAATATCGATATTTTGACACAATGGCACAGCTCGCAAAAAATGAGGGCAATCATGAAGAAGCTATCCGGTGTAACGATAAAGCACTAGAACTATCTCGCGAGTATTGTGATGAATTTGTTGAAGGACATCTTCATAGAATCAAGGCCTCCTTGATACAGCGTGCTGATCATCAGCTTGCGCGACAGTTACTATTCGTATCGAAAGATATTCTCACTTCTTTGGGTGATAAAGTAGGTCTTAGTAATGTGCTTCATCAATTAGGATTGAACAATGCTATTCGAGGTGAGTATAACTCAGCAATCGAATACTCTCTTCAGGCCATTCGGAATCGGGAGTCATTAGGGATGCCTTATGGTATGTCAGCATCAAACTTGGCTGTTCTCTTCAATGCTGCAGGGGATTATGACAACGGTCTAACATGGGCTGAATTAGCTGAAGCAGAATTTGCCAATCAAGTTTCACAACTACCAAGAGCAAAGCTTGAGATAGCTTGGGCTCTCGCTGGTCAGGGTAAGATCGATAAGGCAAAGGCAATCGTTGACGGAACGAGAGAAGATATTCTGAGGTCAGGGATCGAACCACTTCTTGCTCAACATTATTTCACCACTGGATTGGTTGAATTCGCTGAGACAGACTATTTCGCAGCATCTGTTAGTTTTGAGAAGGCTTACGATATCAATCGCAGATTAGGAAGGGCCATTCTCGATTCAGTCTGCCTTTACTATCTTGCAAAGACTGAGGTAATCTCCTTAGAAGTTGATGAAACCAATCGGGATGCGGACAGTTCTGGACACTGGCTCAGATTACTTGAAGAGATTGCAGAGAGCAAGGACTTGCCTGGGATTAAGGCGCAGGTTATCCTCCTCAATGCACATCATCGAATGAAACAGGGTCGATATGAAGAAGCTAGAACTATGATAGATCAGGTGATTCAGGTTGCAGAACAAGCGAGTATGACTTTCTTACATCAAGAGTCTGAAGACTTAATGCGAAAGCTGAATCACTAAGAGGTTGAACATAGTGGAACCAATTGGTACAATCACAATGTACTTTCCTTTCTTGGATGAAGAATCAAGGAGAATCATGCAAACCATAATGGATGATGCTGCAAATTATTACGACTTCGTTATGCGTTTGAAGGAGAGAGTAATTACTGAAGATGTTCCTGACTTAGTGATTTACTTCGCAATCCACCATTCAGGTTTACTACTTGATATGGACAACATCGAAGCCATCGGGAAGAAATATGGTAAGATGCCAATACTTCGTCCTAATCTCTTCTATGCCAGCGTACACCAAGGTAAACTTGATGATGTTTCTAAAGTTCATGAATCAGTGGATGCTGTGCTCGCTGCTAATCCTCCCACCTGGCTCGAGATCGAGATGAGATTCCTGAAATTTGAAATAGATTTGCTTCAATACCCAAAGACGCTCTACAACACAGCCAATCTGGATGTATTGGAGGGATTAATTCAGAGCTCTCCTGAATACGAATTCTTTGAGAACATTCTATATGATTGTATGAGGGAAAAAGCATCAAGAGATGGTGATACTGAAGAGGCACTTCGATGCATCACACTTGCGATTGAGAGCGCACAAAAGTGTGACGACATCGTAAGGTTAGCATATCATTTGAGATTCCTATTTGACTACTTACAGACTACTGACTTGGTTGAGGCTAGAAATTCTCTAATGAAGGCATATCGCATCATGAAAGATATAGGGAATAAGGCAGGGATGGCGTCAATCTTGTTCTACCTTGCTCGGATTGATGCTGTACGTGGTGAATATAATCTTGCAATCGAACGCATCTTGGAAGTCATTAGAATCAGACAATCTTTGGATTTATCGACAGCCGTATACGCCATTGTGCTCTCGACTTACTACAACGCGATATCAGAACCAGAAACAGCTATAGAATGGGCAAGACTTGCTGAAGCTGAAGCACACGCTTCTCCGACGGTAAAACCGCGAGGTCAATTAAACAGAGCCTGGTCGTTGATTCTCCTGAAGAGGTATGATGAAGCCCTTGACCTTATTGACTCCACACGAGAACTTATTCTAAAGTCTGGGGTTGAGATACTTCTTGCATGGTTATCTTTTGTAACAGGAGTCTATGAGTTAGTTCAGGGAGATACTGAATCGGCGTCAAAAAGCTTGGAAGAAGCACTCGAGATTTACGAAAGGAAAGGTACGCTTGATAATCATCTCATTTTCTTGCAACACCTGGCTCAACTTGATGTAGCAGTATTGGTTTCATCTTCAGGAGAGGTCTTAAACGGATTCGAGAACCCGTGGCTTCAATTTCTTGAGGATAAGGCAGTCAAGGATAGTCTGCCCGGAATCTCAGCTATGGTTCTACTAATGAAGGCAAAGGTCGCTCTTGCACGAAATGATGAAACGGAGCTAGAAGAATTAGTTTACAAGATTCGAGAGATTGGAAAGGATCCGAGTATGGCATATCTTAGAAACGAATTGAAGTTGTTCCTAGAATTGCCATGAAAGCATAACGAAAGACTCATCATTCAATACTCCTGAAAGATAATGTTGTAGATATCATTTGGGAGGTTGGACTTGCTGGATTCAATTGGGACTATTACTATGTACTTCCCCTTCTTGGATGACGAATCACGTGACATCATGCAGTCGATTATGGATGAAGCTGAGAATTATCAGGATTTTGTCATACGTTTGAATAATCAAGTACTAGATGAAGAAGTTCCAGATTTAGCAATCTATTTTGCAATCCATCACTCTGCCCTTCTATTGGATATGGAAAGTATTGAAGCCATTGGGAAAAAGTATGGGAAACTCCCAATTCTTCGTCCCAATCTGTTCTATGCTAGTGTCCATCAAGGGAATCTTGAAGATTTAGAGAAAGTACACGAATCTGCAAATCAAGTTCTTGCGACAGATCCTCCTGATTGGCTGGCTATCGAGATGCGGTTCCTCAAATTCGAGGCTGACTTACTCCAATATCCAAAGACTCTCTATGATACAAATAATCTTGAGAAGTTAGAGGAGTTGATTCAAAGCTCTTCCGAATTCGAGTTTTTCGAGAACATTTTGTTCGATTGTTATCGAGAGAGAGCTGCTAGAGATGGTGACTTGGAAGTAAAAATCCGATCTACGAATCAAGCAATAAGGAGTGCTGAGAATCATGATGACCTAGTCAGATTAGCATGGCACTTAAGAATAAAATCAGACTACCTACGAAGCTCAAGCATAATAGAGGCAAGAGATTCACTTCTAAGAGCGTATGAAGTCATGAACTCCTTAGGGAATAAAGCAGGAATTGCATCAACATTGCTCTATCTTGCAAGACTTTACGCAACCAGAGGTGAATATGATCAAGCTATTAAACGAACCTTAGAATCGATTAGGATTCGTGAATCTATGGATCTTCCAAGAAGTTCGCAGGCAATCTTGTTGTCTACAGTATACATTGCGATTGGAGATCCCAATGCTGGATTAGAGTGGGCAAGATATGCTGAGGTAGATTTTGATAGTAATCCCTCTCAATATCCACGCGCGATATTAAATCAAGCATGGTCTCTTATCCTTTTAGGGCGAAAGACCGAAGCCCGTGTTTTGATTGACACCATTCATGAAGATGTTATGAAATCTGGATTGGAAGTTCTCTTAGCTTGGTTGTATTTTGTCACGGGTGTCATAGATTTGGATGAAGGGAATCTTGATTCAGCAACAAGTAACATCAGAAATGCTTTGGATTTATATGAGGGTAAATCTGCAATAGAAAACGCTTTGATATTTCTGTATTATCTAGCACGAATTGATGTATTTCAGGCTTGTCGAAAGGCAGATACGGTAACTAGTGATGGTTCACTACCTTGGTTGACACTTCTTGAGGAAAGAGCAAAATCGGATGATCTTCCGGGAATTCTTGGTCTTTCTCACATTCTTAGGGCTAGAATGGCGCTTGCAATAAATGATGATGACTCCTTACGAGCTTCCGTAGATGCGATTAGAACGCTCTCTCGAGAATTCAATCTTCCATTCCTAGATTCAACTCTTGATGCGATTCTAAAGAGTCAGTAGTGGAGTGGGTTTTTAGATCGATTCATTTTTGACCTGATTACCATTCTCCATTACCTTTCGGCCATGGTCCAAGTCCTAGTGCTAATAGATCCATTAATTCATCACTAAGCGATACCTTTTCCCCTGCTTTTGGTGGGCATATGTCCTCTATATTTTGCTGAGCAAAATTATAAAGTAGGTCTTCTAATATATCCCCTCTCGCTATCTTGAATTCATCAATTTTAGCTTGGGTGTCCAGACTTTTCATCCATTTGACCATTAACCATGCAGCCTCATTATTGTCTGTCTTTAATAGTTCCTTCCAGAACTTGTTTCTTCCGACATTAGGCGGAGCATTATTCACGTCTGCTGTATCCCTTATAGCTTCTCGCTTTTTGTCGTTTCTTTGGCATATTCTAATAATAGCCAGCAACGCATTTTGATATTTTGTAGTATAATTGTAGGGCATTCATGTTCCTCCTGATTATATGAATCAACCTTCATGTGAAATCTTCATGCTATAAAAACAGCACTAAAAAGTGCATATACACAATAATAATTCCAGCTTACCTTTTTACTTTCTATTTCTTTTTATATTTAATTATCACTATGACGATCACAATCACAGCTCCTGCAGCTCCTGCGATAATTAAAAGGATTTGTTCTGGTGTGAGCCCACCATTTGAGGTTGGTTCAACAGGTTCCTCGATTCTTGTAGCGTTTATCTCAAATCCGCCAACAAGCTCTCCATTGTAAAACACTTCAACAATGAATATTCGCGACTCATTAATATCTACTATATCTGTAAAGTCACCAAGAAAACCTAGTGGGTCGAACTCTTCAGTGGTAAGAACTCGGGAATAATATCCTACTACTGATGCACTCATAATAGGAACAGCTCGACAAGCTTGTCGAAGTTCAATAAATGGATATCTCACGTATTGAGTTGGATTTCCCATAAGGAAACCTACGGTCGATAGAGAACTTGATTTGTTTTGATATGCACTCTCTTGTCCATAATTATTCGCAAAGTTGATGTCGGAATCTAGATCAATACCCACCCGAAAACATGCCGTTCCCTCAATAGTTGAAATCCATTGAAATTCTACATACGTCTGTCCATGAGTAGATGGAATTAATGGGTCACCAGACTGAGTCACGTTTATGAGTTTGGTATCTATCTCAGTCCAAGATTGACCTGCTCCAAAGTATGCATAGCTTAGGTTGACTGCTATGTTTACTGCATTCATTGTTCCACCATTCAATATCTTTACTCTAATTAGATAATCTTGACCTTCGTGCAAATTGTAGGAATTTACAGCTGTTGTTGTGGTAATGGATGTGGTCTGTGTATCTGTTGTAATGCTGTAAATTTCTATGCAAGGATTGTCGTAGGTTTTTATCTGTCCACCAAGATGCCATGTAAGAGGATCCCACTGGCTGTAGATATATGGATCTGGTCCTGCGGCAACCTCACTTAAATCGAATCCTTGATTTTGCCCCGCTTCAAAGGGAGCGCTATTATCAACGAGAACAATTGATATGTTAGGCCTAAAGTTATGTTTAGTAATTGTGACGTTCATTGGTCCAATGGAAATGTCCGGAATGTCAAAATAGATTTCTCCCTTTTCATTTGTATACTGAACCTTGTAAATTTGTGTGCCTTGCTGTATGCATACTCTAGCATTAGGAACTAGATTTTCTCCATCGCGTACTGTAAAACCAAAACTTTGAGCACTCGTTCTTCCAATTGTTGCAGGAAAATGAACTGAGAATTCCGCTGGCACATCAGTCCAAAGAGAAGTTTCAGGATCACCAAACAAATGATACATCTCTAAGGATACCTGTCGAATGGCATCATTCTCTCTTCGTGTGAGTAAATGTAATCTTCCTTGTTGAAGCGCTGCCCCAAATTCATATAATGGTTGATTATTTGGTTCAAGGGAGCTGGGCCAAAATGATTGGATTATACCCTCCAGTAAATAGAATGACAATAGATTATAACTAAGCCTTGTTGCACCAATAGTAGCGATTGCACCACCATCGGATTTCCTTAAGAGTATCTCTGAGAGAGATTCATTGTTGTTTGTGTACACGGAATCCTGACGTCTAGCATTATCTTGGTCTGTTTCTCCATCAAACCATCCTACATTACATGCTGCACTAAACACAAATGGAAAGAGTTTATCATTTTGCAACAGTTCAACAGACGTCGTATTGAACCGCGGAACAGCCCATCCATCAAATGATTCAAAACGTCCTAAATCCATTCGATACATATTTTCTGAAGAACCATGATCGAAGCTGATGACAAAGAATCTACCTTCATCAATGTTTGCAGTTATATTTGATAATGCACCATCTAGATCGTCCCATTGCATCCATTTGAAATTAGGGTAATCTTCAAGATTATATGGAATAACATTGCCATGAATGCCTTTCAAAATAACTTGAGGATCATCTGCCACAGGGGAGTTGGTAGTGTAGTTCAGATGGAGTTGGTAGTTTGTCACGCTGTCTAGATATTCTCTAATTTCGTCAATGTAAGTCAAAAAACCTGAACCCCTATCTTCATAGGCATAGGGTTCTTCACCATCTTCAAAGAATGAGGTTGCGAGGATGTCATTGAAGAAATCATCATTCTGGTTTTCAGGAGGAAATTTCTCATATTCCAGAATTTTGTTTACAACGTTGTCTGCCTCTTCGAGTGTGTTGACAGAAATACGACTATAGAAGAAATCAGGAAAAAGATCTTTTCTCCCTTCCATTGTAAAGTAATGAAGATCTGTGGCTACCTCCCTATCATCAGCTGAATACTTTTTACCTTTGACGTTAAAGAACCCATCAGGATGTTTCGTTTCATAGATTGCTGGAATATGTTCTGAATCTCCGAATAGGAGTATATATTCTGGCACCTTCGCCCATTTTTTATATATAGTTGAAATGAAACCTTCAATTGTATCAAACCTAGAATAATCACTAGCATAAGCACGAGCTTCTGTTGTTGTGAAAACTGCTGCAGGAACTCCTTTCCGTGTCTTCCATTCAGCTAGTCTGTCAGCAGCAGGTTTGAAAGCATCTTCGACGATAATTAGATATTCTGCTCCTGATTCAGGAAATGAAGGATATACATCCTCTGCAGTTACGAAGGGAGTTGGTGGTCCACATTCTGCATACGATTGGGGCTCCCAGGTTTTAGGGTTCAATAACTTATTAATAAAGATTTTTTCAAATTCTAGTGAGTGCAATGAAGAATTTGCAGCTTCTATTTGTGCAGGAAAACTGTAATTAATGTCTACTTCAATGCGTGAGTGTACCTTTAGAGTATTGTTAAAGGGATTGTATTGAAACGGATAGAAACTGACCAAGAGGAGTCTTCTGCCTCTCATTACTTGAGGTTCTGTCGCATTCCAACCTTCAAGAGTCACTGCGTAGTCTGGGTAAAAGGCACTGTCATTCCCTATCTCATCAACTACATCAGTAAAATTCATGTCTATACCAGGATTCCAAATTGCTATAGAAGGGGGTTGAGCTGGAGTAATATTAAAATTTGAAATCAGAGCGGATGTATTCTGCAGTACGTCAACTGTTATCCAGACATCATGTGGAACTTCTACTATCTGTGTAAATCTAGGTAACTCCGGTTTGCCAGATATTGTCATATAACTTGCACCAGGAATTTCTGGTCGATCGTACAAGAATGTTTCATTATTCAGAGTGATATTCCTATCCCAAAATCCATAGAAATCGGCGACAACTCTTAATCCCAAGGTATCGGTAAGAGTCACATGTGCCTCTGCTGGTGTTCCAGGGTCCGTACTATTATCATCGAATGAAATCCAATCTGGACTTTCAGCTACTGGTACGGGTGTGACATCAAAAGAAGATTCGTACTTTGTTGTTGGTCTTCTGACTTCTTCTCTTGATTCGCTGTTTGAAGGTGAAATCACACCCTCAATTATTGCGACCGATTGCGTGAATAATATCACTGTAACAAACAGAGCAACCATTTTCAGAACTGATTTCGATGATACTGATTTTCGTAGATTCATTTCCCACGCAACACCTAGCCGTACAGCTAGCTGCGAAGATGCTCCATGCTTCCTAAAAAATCTAATCATCGATGGTTTGGAAACAGAAAAATGAGATTCAACGCATTGCGCTGAATCCCGAATCAATCAATATGACACTGAAACTCGATTATCCATCACTAGGGGAAGCCCCTTTGATTCCGAGTTCACTTTTTTTGAGATGTCTTGAAGGAACGATCTAGTCCTACCCTCTGACTTCATTGTACTGTAGATTATGTTAGCCTCCACACCCTCCGAGTAGGGAAGCTGATTGATTTCCTGGAAGATGTGTTCAACATCTGTAATGCTCTTCGCAGTCATGTAATGGAGCATGTCTTCTGCATCAGGGTCAAAGAACGTAAACCAGTGTTCTTCAGGATAGATATCTGTTATCAACTCAGTAGCATCCACAGGACCAGTGGTTTCTTCGTTTAGACGGTACTTAAGGATGAAGTTGATTCTCCCTGATGAGGGTAGGTTCAAACGCAGAGTCAGGTTCACTGCGTCGCACTCGATGAAGTCTCGAATCACACGACGAATGAATTTTGCACTGAAACCAGTCAATTCAGAGATCTGATTCACAGGCATTCGAGCATTTGAGGTGAGGAACCTGAGTATCGTCGTCTGGTTCTTGGTAAGCTTGATATTGCTGCCTCGAGTGGTAAATCGGCAATCGCCATTTATAACACCATTACGGATCGGCATGATATCTGAAATGTCAACTGATTTTACATCATCAAGCTGACGGATGCAGGATAGGAGTTCCTTTCGCTCACTGGGGCACACCTCTGCAAAGACATAGTAACGTCCTCCTCCAAGCATGAACACTTCTCCAACACACTCATTGTCAGCAAATTGCTGAAGGATTTTCGCTCTGCCATTGTTCGTACTTGTACGGAGATCAGCCAAGACCCAGTCGACACCAAGAGCCTCTTGTGACAGTTCTGCAGAGAATCGCTGAATCACACCCCACTGACGAAGTCGATCTACTCTCTTCTTGATTGTGGGGCAGGTTACATCAAATTCTCTTGCAATGCTTCTATAGGACTCTCGACAATTCCCGAGCAGTCGTGTTACGATCTTTTTATCCAACCAATCCATAGTTTACACCACTCTTATTCCGTGGAAATTTGATATGAAAAAGGACCTAGCGCCACGGAAACCATGACGCTAGGCTAATAGATTCTGACGCATTTAATCCGTGGTTATTAGCCTGAAAGCTAATGCACCAGGATCAGCCCATACTGCTGGAGTGTTTGTCTTGTAATCGAGGGCATCGGGGTCTGCATGAACCTGTGGTTCGTTGATTCGATAATCATTGACATCAGGATCTGCATAGACACTGGGTGTTGCACCATGAGCCATGAAGGCCAGGATACCCACCGAAAGGGCACAAACAACGAAGCAGAAGGCAAGGCTTCCTGCAATCATCCGAGTCTTTCTCTTATTCATATTTTCACCACATCCCACCCCGAGTTTACCTCAAGGATGGCTTAGTTAATATCATGTACAGAATGAATATAGAATCGCGTTAGGAAGCTCCCTTCCATACAGGAGAAAGTGAATGGTCCTTGGGCGGAAGTGTAACGCGGCAGCTTTACAAAACGGACAATTTGGGGTGAAAGTACATACTTGGCTATTTCCACTTTGGTCAGTGGCATTACATGAAAAATCAGAGAAATCACAAAAAGTCACACCTCACAATATTACAATAAAAGATCCACGAAGTGTAGCAACAAACAGTAGATATGACAAGTTCTGCTATGCAGTAACAGGTACCGCAGCTGCGGAAGCAGCCGCAGCTTCTTCTGTTAAATCAGAGCCGTTTGATGCAGGCTTCTGTATGTGATAGATCAAGATGGTTTCAACATCTCGAATGAAAGGAATCTCCAACATTTTCCTGAGGAGCACCTCGATCTTTGGAAGATTGTCGCTTGTCATGTAGTTGATCATCACAGGCCCATTGAGAAGCAGGAATGACATCCAGTATTCTTGGGGGAATTCGTTCTCAAGCCAGGTGGCTATCTCGCCTGGAGTGATCTGGGTCTCATCGAACCCAATCTTGAGAATGAAGCTTATAGAAGACTCAACAGATGGATTGAATCGAATAGTGAAATGAACACCTTCACTTGCTTCTAGTTCCCTGAGGAGTCTTCTGATACGCTTTGGTTTGAATCCTGTCCTGGCTGAGAGATTAAGGATTGAGATACGTGCATCATCCATAAGATGACGTAGAATTGTCTTCTGTTGAGTGCTGAACTCAACCTTCTTTCCTCGAGTAGAGTATTTGCATTGATTAGACAGCATTTGGGTTGGTATTTGTCGTGCTTGAACGAGGTCTACTTGACTTACACCAGTCAGACCTCTCAGGTACTTTCCATACTCATAGACACCACCCGGGGAAACTTCAGCAAATGAGATGTAACTCTTGGAGCCTACTGCGAAGGTCTCGTTGGTTGAACTATTGCTTGAGATCTCCTGAATCAGACGAGCTCTGTCCTCTGATAGATCAGATGTGATCTCAGCATAAGCCCAGCTAACCCCCAAAGTCTCTTGCGAGATGTCCACAATAAAGGCTTCGATGACTCCTGCCTCAACCAAGTGATCTACCCGTCTCTTTATGGTCGGACAGCTAACTCCTAGTTCTCTTGCAAGTTGCCTGTAGGAGGCTCTGCAATTCCTGAGGAGCTTCAGAAGAAGGGTCTTATCGAGTTCATCCATTTTATATCCCTCTTAGATTCCAAACTGGAACCCTTACTAGTAATAGTATTACCTCTGACACCTTATATATATATTGTTTAATATTATACCAATACAAAATATATAAATAGGTCATTGATAATGTATTCATGTAACACACAAGACTGTGGGGAACGTACCGTGTCTGATAAGAAACCAAAACCAAAGGGTGGTACTGGGCAAGTCACCCTCAAAGAACGCATCCTCGGGGAACTCTATTCCGAGGAGTTTGAATTAAAGAAAAGAGAAGTCCATGTGATGACTCGCTTGAGTTCATCTATTGTCGAGATTCTTGACGCTCTCGTTGAACTTGAGGTGTTCAAGAGTCGATCTGCTGCTGTTTCTGCTTATGTTGAGAGGGGCATCTCCGCTCAGATGGATATGTATGAAGATGTGAGGGAGATTGGCCGAAATATCGCCGAAATGAAAGAGAAAGCCAAGAGGCTTGCTTTCGAGGCATTTGAGGAGAAGACTAGATAGTGTGGTGAGGGGGGGAGACCCCCTCAATTTCGCCATTACTAGATTATTGTATTTTGTGACTTATTCTATACTGTTTCCGATTCAAAGATAGTGGATTCCCAGTAAGCAAGAATCATGAGTTCGATTCCCATGTTCTCAACTTGTCCACCATAGACTGATTCAAAACTGTCTTCCGCTCCCTCCCCGTAATGTATTGGAATGAATATTTCAGGTTCAATCATCTCAAGGGCGTCAACAACCTCGGTATCGCACATGGTCTGACAACCTGGACCAAGAGGGAGAAATGCAATATCTATGGTACCACTCAGCTGTTCGTACTCGTCAATACACTTCGAGTCTCCTGCATGGAAGATTCTGAATCCATTTATGTCAAGGATATAGCTCGTCCAATTTGCTTCAACCGGATGTGTTGCTTCGAAGTCGGTACCTTCAGGCGGGAATGTATACATCCAAAATGCTGTGACTGTGATGCTTCCGATCTCCACAGTGTCACCTGGATTTACACCTACTCCATCATGACGGTCGATTTCAGTTGACATATTCTCTGGGAATATGAAAATCGTATCATCTGTAGCGATCTTTTCTATCGCACCGAAGTGATAGTGGTCACCGTGAGGATGAGTAACCAGAATTGCATCAGCTGGTAAATCTGTCTGATTGTCCGGAAGGTTGTACGGATCAATATAGATGCGCAACCCTTCAGCTTCAATCATTACACCTGCATTATCCAGCAATGTAATTCTAATTGAATTATCTTCAACAGGTGTATTCAGGGCTAAGAGGACCCCCAAAGAACCAACACCAATAAGCGCCACAAGGATCGCTCCCATCGCAATCTTGTTTTTCAAGAACGACATGTTTCATCTCCTAGCTAATTCATTATGGAATAATCTAATTTAAGGAGTGTAATTGGCGCAACATTGGTTCTTTTTTAAAGATAAACAATCTCGAAGGATCACATTGATGAATTTGAGTCATCTTCTTCGTAGGTTGCGGCTATTACATTGTAGAGGCATTCTGTACACAACTCTTGCTCTGATGAGAACATGTCGGACGGGAAGAGCTCAAGCGCCTCTGAGAGATCGCTCTTGGTTAGATTTCTTTTCCGGATTCTAATCGGTATCTGTCTTGTTACACAGGTGACTGCTTCGTCTGATCCATTTACGTGGACCGCTTTATGACAAAGTGGTAGGTGACCATCTTCCTGCCATGATGAAAAACCGTTAGATGATTCTATGATTTCTGGATGAACTCCAAGTGCATCAATATCCTCTATGGTATCTCCATTTAGACACACAGGCTTCCCATCTATTGAACTAAAACATGGACAAGTTCCGATTACTTTGACATTCTCAGTTTCACTCGAATCAATGAGTCCCTTGACATCTCCACTCGACAATTCTTATCCTCATATAATATAATATGAAACAATATAGATATCCTAATAGCTCGGATTTTCAGAGAGATTAGAGACCATGAAAAAAAGGCCCCGGCGCAATCTAAGGAAAAGATAAGGAGATCTTTTTCATCACGGGTGAAGTTCCTTTCGATTGCTCCGGGTTTGCTTCATTAAGCAAGGAGATAGAGATGTTGCGAATACTATTCGCGATAATAGCCTTCGTTTAATTGGGTATAAAGATGCGTTACGTGCTACGTTACAAAGTGGCCCCTGACTTCTGTCGAATGATATCAACTGACATCGAAGTCTGTCGATGAAATTCTCAATCTGAACCTGCATACTTAATACTAGGTAGAATACAACGCAGTAGAACTCTACCTAGTGAGATATGTTAAATGAGTATCAGACCATTTCTTCCAACTGGTGGAAAGATCACCCCCATGCAGTTGTTGATTTTCATTCAATTACTAGAAGGTCCAAAGTATGGGTACGAGATACTCAAAAACCTCAGGGAAGCCTTTGAAGACGTATGGGTTCCAAAAACCGGAACTGTGTATCCAGCTTTGAAGACTCTTGTTAAGAAAGGTCTAATTTCAGAAACAGAAATCAAAGACACAACCTATTACAAAATGACGAAGAGCGGCAAGGATTTAGTACAGGATCATAAAGAGCTCGTCAGAGACTACGTTCTCTTTAACTATCAATTCATGTCAGTAGCAGTTGAAAGACTACCTGCTGATTTTACTGAGAGTCTTCTGATGAGCCTTTATGAATTTGGGATTGATGATATTATTCCTGAGAGGACTATTCTTGACGCGATGAAAAGTATTCCTGATTTAGAATCTCGAAGGTATCTCCTAGAGAATCGAAAACGAGTTCTTCTTGACAAACTCAAAGTGATTAAGAATGAAATACGTTTGATTGACTCAGAAGAAACTAATGAAAGTTAGAAGGTGTTAGAATGAGTATACACAATTACGATGTGGTGATTGTTGGAGCTGGCCCTGGTGGTTCTACTGCAGCGAAAGAGGCCGCAGAGAGTGGTCTCAAGACCATATTCTTCGAACGTGGACGAAAGCCTGGAGAAAAGAATTCTTCTGGGTCTGGATTAGGTCCAAGGATGTGGCTCGATTTTGATATCATGAAAGAGCTGTCCCCAGACGTATGCCCCTCAATGAGAGCAGGGACAGCTGCACGTCATTATTTTGTAGATTCCAATGATGAAGTTGCGAGTTACATAATGACAAGACCTACTTCCTCTGTGAATTATGAACCTGCGAAGAGCTTCATTACCATGAATATCTACAGAAGTGAATTTGATCCATGGTTAGCTAAGTTCGCGACAGATGCAGGAGCGGAACTGAAGACCTCTACACTCATTGTTGGTCTACTAAAAGAGGATGGCAAGGTAGTAGGTGTCATTGACGAAAAAGGAGAGAAGTACAGAGGGATTGTCATAGGTGCAGATGGCGTAATCTCAACAGTTGCACGAGAGAGTGGGCTTCGATCAAAATGGGCGCAAAAACAAGTCACGATTACTATCCAATATGACTTCGAGGTTTCACCTAAGAAGATTGACGATATCATGGGAGATGAAACACTTGCTGTTTGGTGGTCTGCTGTCTTTCCAGCAGCATATCAAGTATTCTTCAATGATGGGTTTCATATCGGGTTTGGAAATTGGATGTCATGGTGGGATAAGAATCCACTACACTATCTCAACCGTTGTATCAAGCTGAAGTATTTCCAAAGACTTGTTCGTATTCTGGATGCTAAGCCACGAGAATTTCAATCACACTTGTTGCCATGGCAGGGAGAGCCATATGATACTCACACTGACAATGTCATGTTGATTGGTGATGCAGGAGGATTCCCCTGTCCTCTTGAAGCAGAAGGGATGTATCCTGCAATGATTACTGGAAGGGCTGCAGCAGAAGTAGCGGCAGAAGCAATATCTGAAGGGGATACTTCCATAGAGTTCCTCTCAAGGTATGATACTGCTTGGAAGAAAACAAGTGTCGGTGAGGATTTTGAAGCAGGTTCAGAACTCTATAGTATATGGAAGGCTCTTCCGTTCAGTCCTAGAGAAAATATGTCCTGGATTGTTCCTCTCGTCTCTGAAGTTTTAGGGGGAATAATTGATTGGTCGGAACCTCATCCGAAACGAATCAGGCAGGTTGCTAGAACGATTAAGGGATACCTGCCCAAAATCATTCCCATGCTGATGAAAGAAATCTTGCCTTTACTGACTGCAAGTCTGGGTGAAGAGAAAATGGATTTAGTAACAAATCCGGAGAAATTGCTTGCGGCAATGCCCGAAGTTGAACTGGCACTCGCTCAAGCATTCATGTCTGCAGATGATGAGGAGGAATGATTCAATGGATATCAGAATCAATGATCTCGTGAAGAGAATTCCGGGAACTGGGGATTTCATTAGCATTGACAAGGAAAAATGTACAATGTGTGAACGCTGTCTTATCATCTGCGTAGCTAATCTCTGGAAGAAGAAGAAAGACCATGTCTACATAGTAGATGATTATCAGTCAAAGTGCCTTGAATGTGCAGCATGTTACCAAGTGTGTGAGCCTGGAGCGATAGATTTCCAATATCCTGCAGGTGGCACCGGCGTAGTTTTTGAAAAAGGATAAACCATAGGTGAATGCATAGTGAATACCTCGATACACAATGATTTGTCGAAGATTGTCGGACCTGATCGAGTAACCGATAAACAGGAATTGCTAGAACAATTCTCAAGCAATCAAGAGGATGATAGAACACACCCTTCATTGATTGTCTGGCCATCGTCTGCTGAGGATGTATCTCAGATTGTTGAGCTAGCCAACACGAAATTCTTCTCATTGATTCCGATTAGCTCAGGTGTACCTCGAATGAGTGGAACTAGCACTCCCAAAGTTAAAGGAACGGTCATTCTCGATTTGGGAAGGATGAATCGCATAATCCGGGTTGATTCAAAGAACAAGGTAGCAATGGTTGAGCCCGGTGTGACATTTTCTCAGTTTCTTCCTGAACTGAGGAAAGCAGGTCTTAGACCTCTAATGCCTCTCATGCCTAAAGCTTCTCAATCAGTATTGACAAGCTGTTTAGATCGAGAACCAACCACGATTCCTAGATTCCATTGGGACGCATCTGACCCTCTTCTCTGCACTGAAACAATCTTTGGTACAGGTGAAATGCTTAGGACTGGATCTGCATCTGGTCCTGGAAGTCTTGAGGAACAATGGGCTTCAGGGCAAGCTCAGAAGAATCCGATGGGACCATCTCAGTTCGATCCCTTCAGACTAGTACAAGGGTCTCAAGGTACAATAGGAATAGTGACTTGGATTACCGTGAAGTGTGAAGTTGCCCCTGAGGTTCATAGAGTCTATCTCGCTGGTTCTGAAACCCTGGAATCATTACAGAAATTCAATTACGCGTTATTGAAACGAAGACTTGCTGACGAACACTTTGTTCTCAACGCACGATGTTTATCCGCCATGTTGGGAGTAGATACTTCAGACTCACTCCCAGTATGGACTCTTGTGGTGGGACTATCAGGTCATGGTCCTCTTGCACAGGAAGAGTTTGATTATCGTCTTGGCGACACAAATGATATCGCATCAGAAACAGGGGTTTTTCTGGAAACAACAATTGGAAGTATAACTGGTGATGCTGTTCACAGCTTGTTGAACACGCCAAGCACAGAACCATACTGGAAGCTAACACCCTATGGGGGATGCAGAGAGGTCTACTTCACCTCGACTCTTGATATGATACCAAGCCTCTATGACATATTCTTAGAAGAGGCTGAAGCAGCTGGCATAGGACGTAGTCGAATTGGAGCATATGTCCAACCTACGGTTCAAGGAGTCAACACCAATTGTTACTTTGATATCTTCTATAATCCAAAAGTTGAGGAAGACATCATCAATATGGAAAAGCTCGTAGCGGCCGGAACTGAACAACTCATGGATGCTGGAGCCTTCTTCTCAAGACCTCCTGTTACAATCCGAGAATCTGTATACTCGCGATCCTCTCCAGAGGTCCTAAATGCGATGAATCGTGTGAAGAGAATCTTTGATCCCAACAATGTGTTGAGTCCTGGAAATCTCTGCTTTGAGGAGGTGTTCAAATGACTCTTGAGAATTATGAAGAAATGATGGATGGATGTGTAAGGTGTTCCAAGTGCAAGTTCCTCCCGCAACTGCAGATTAAGAGCAAACGCTTCTCGCATATCTGTCCCTCAATTGAGTACTTCAACTTCCATGCGTATTCTGGTGGCGGTCGAATGATAATGGCGAATGCTCTTCAGAAGGGCAGGATCGAATTCACTCCTGAGATGCTTGATGTGTTGTATAGCTGTACGAATTGTGGCGGCTGCGAGGTTTCGTGCAAGTGGGTATATGACCTAGAACCAAACGAGGTCATTCATGAGCTTCGTGTGAAGGCAGTTGAGTCTGGAGCAGGACCATTACCTAAACATAAGAAATACATCGAACTTGTTGAGCGTTATCAAAACCCCTATGGTGAACCCTCTGAAAAACGTCCAGCTTGGATAGAAGATGATATCAAACTGGATGAAGATTCAAACACGATATTCTTTGTCGGTTGTACCGCTGCATATCGTCGAGAGGAAATTGCTCTCTCCACAGCCAAAGTGCTGAATGCTGGAAACGAGAATTTCCGAATTCTTGGAACTGATGAGTTCTGTTGTGGTAGTCCTGTTTATCGAGTTGGTGATAGAGAGAAAGCAATCGAGATAATGAAGAGCAATGTTGAGTTATTCAAAAGTAAAGGCGTGGAGCGAATAATAACAAGCTGCTCAGGATGCTTCAATATGCTCCGGACGGAATATCCTCGATATGTAGAGACCTCCTTTGAGGTCGTTCATATTTCACAACTCTTGGAAACGATGCTCTCTGATGGTAGATTAAAATTGACAAATGAAGTGCCAATGAAAGTCACATATCATGATCCTTGTCATCTTGGACGCATGTCAGAACCCTATGAACCCTACGAGGGTGAAAAGGTTGAGATTCTATCTCAGGTCTATATGTGGGATCCACCTAAGCCAGAGAGGCTAGGTGCTGGTGGAATATATGACCCTCCGCGCAATGTTCTGAAGCAGATACCTGGGATTGAGCTTATTGAAATGGAGCGGATATGTGAATATAGCTACTGCTGCGGTGCAGGGGGAGGAGTCAAAGCAGGCTTTCCGGACTTTGCACTCTGGACAGCAACTGAACGAGTCCAGGAGGCAGAAGAAACAGGAGCGAAGGGAATCGTTTCTGTATGTCCCTTCTGTTCCACTAACATACGAGACTCGTTGGATTATCGAGAATCTGAAATGGAGTATTTCGATCTCACGGAACTTGTGCTCATGAGTCTGGAGGGAGGTGAGTAGATGATAAACGACAAATTCTACTCTAGACTCCAAGACGTTGTTGGTGAGAGGAACATTACACGTACACCAGCTATCCTTGATACTTATGCGTTCCAATGGGGCTATGAGATTGAAAGCGCTCAGAGAGGAGACGAGCCCTCACGATTTGGTCAGAGACCTGATGCAGTGGTTCTACCTACTACCACTGAAGAAGTCCAGACCATTGTCAAGATATGTAATGAGTTCAAGGTGACCTTCAAGCCTTTCAGTACCGGAATGGGTCCTTGGGCCGGTGTGTCAGAACCCGGAGCAATACAGATCGACCTTCGAAGGATGAACCGGATTGTGGAAGTAGATCCTAACAATCTCTATGTCGTAGTAGAACCTTATGTGACGAATTCTGAGCTACAGGCTGAGTTGTTCCAATATGGTTTGATGCACCATGCGCAGGGTGCTGGTCCACAGACATCTCCTCTTGCAAGCCATACGTCGTTTGTTGGACCTGGGTTCACCTCACCATATACTGGTTTTAGTGGTCGCAATCTCCTTGGCGCAGAGTGGGTGGCACCAAATGGTGAGATCCTCAGACTAGGATCGTATGAACATACCGGGAAGTGGTTCACGGGGGATGGTCCAGGTTTTAGCCTTAGAGGAGTAATTAGAGGATGGATGGGCGCTTATGGTGGATTGGGTGTGTTCACCAAGGCTGCTATCAAACTCTATTCGTATCCTGCACCAAAGGACTGGACTTGGAACATTAGCGGAACAATTCCCAAGTACGAATGGGAAGTCCCCAAGTATTGGAAATTGATAGTGCTTAACTTCCAGGAGTGGGAGCAGTATGAGTCTGCCTTCTACGAGGTGAGTGATCATGATGTAGTGATGATGGCCACAACCTCATCGTCCGAGGGTCTCGCTGCATTGTTCACCGATACAAAGATGGAGGCAATCGAAGTGATTTTTGGAGGTCTCTTGGCTAGGACTCGACGGTACTTCATTGTCCTCATCGCTGCCCATACGGAGAGAGAGTACAACTATCGCGTCAAGCTTATTCGCACTATAATGAAAAAGTATGAAGGCGAGGATCTGATCGAGGAGGGTTTCATCTCGCCTCGCTCAGCTCACTATGCGGAAACTATTAGGAACATGCTAGGTGGGCATGCGTTCAGATTTTCTAACTGCTTCCAGAGCACCCATGGAGGTATGGATACTGTCGCCATGGCAGTGAAGCTAGCTCAAGTTAACCAACCTATCAAATCTAAATACATTGAGAAAGGAGTGATTGGGGATGACAGGGGTGAGGGAATTTGGACTACCACATACGAGGGTGGGCATATGGCTCATTTAGAGGTGCCAACTGTCTATGATGGTGCATCAAAAGAATCCTGTCTAGGTTATGCTGAATATCAAGATGAATGCAACGATGTAGACCTAAAGCAAGCCTACGGGATGCCATTCTTTATTGTTGGTGACAAGGTGCATGATTACTATGCATCTCGGACTATGGACTATCCAAAATATCTGAGGAGAATCAAAGCAGCTTTTGATCCTAATGGGATATCCGATTCTTCTCATTATGTGTCAGCAAAAAACAAGAGCAACGAATAGGAGGAAATTAGATGACATTCTTTGAGAGCAAGGAACAACTAGTTCAAGTATTTGAGGAATTCTGGCCAAGGGCAATCGCAATACCTGATGTCTATGAGAAACTGTGCAAATCAGAGATTATCGCACGTTTTGACGTAGAGGAGCCAGACGCACAGATGACTATTGACTTCAAGAACATTGGTCCTGATGGTAAACAGGGCATTCTGAGCTTTGATTCGGTAGAAGAACCTGAGATTTCAGTCTGGAGCAAATCCGATGTAACCAATAAGTTCTGGCAGGGCAAGCTTCGAACGTCAATTGCCATGGCTAAAGGTGAGGTGAAGATATCTGGGTCAGTTATGAAAGGGCTCGGACTAATTGGAAAAATCAAACCACTTCATTCAATCTACATTGAGGTTCTAAAAGATCTCGGTTTGGAAAGGCTGCTTGTTTGATGTTATATTACACTTGCAGTTGTAGTGGTAATCGCACGCCAATCTTACACCCAACATTGTCGATGAGCTCGATCGTACCTCCATGAGATTCGATGATTGTTTTAGCTAGGTACAAACCCAATCCACGATTTTCCTGACCTTCCCGATTTCCTCTGACAAATAACCACTTCGCATCTTCATCACAGATTCCAGGTCCATTGTCAGCTACAGTAATGTAGAACGAATCTTCTTGAACTTCAATCGAAACGAGAACCTTTGGTTCAGGACCTGCGTGTTGAGCTGCATTTCGAAAAATGTTCATCCAAACCATTGGCATTAGTCTACTTCGAGCGCAATCAAGTTGTCTGGCTCGGGCTGTTGACTTTATCGTGATCTCAAGATTCTCATAGCCCTCTTTTGCTTGCAATGACAGCTTCTCAAGAAATCTAACAAAACTCAACCCAACGTCCTCAGGAAATACAGAAAACGCATTGAGTAGACTGACAATACTCTGTCCGATTTTTAAAGATGTGGACAACTGTCTTTGTGTATCTCCAGAATTGATATTACAAAGCATTTCAGCAAGTTCAACAGAGCCCAATAGCATTTGAAGATCATTTCTAATATCGTGACGAAGAAGCTGAGAATATACCTCTAATTCCCATCTTCTCTTTTCCAAGTCTGCAGTCTGTACTTGTGTTCTGTCAGCATAATTGTGAACCATCACTGCTGATATAATGATAAGCACCGCTATTAGAAATTCTGTAGCAAAGAATTCTGCAATATCATACCATGGCATAGCAAAATGAAGCAAGCTGAAATAGAGGAGAACTAAAGAAATTATGGTGAACTGCAAGATAACATATCTTGGTCGGATAAAGAGCGCTCCCATTAGAATACTCAAAGTAACCCATACCAGTATTCTAGGTAAGTCATAAGGTACCCAATCACTACCTAGCACGAATAGAGCAATAGGTAACAAACTTGACGCAATGACAGTTATCCCAGATGTGATGTGATAGAATCTGGTTCTGCTAAGAAAATAGCAAGCCAGATAACTCATCGATATAGCTAGGTATGTGAGATTAATCGTAAGGTCGCTGACTAATTGTGCGAATGCAAATACTGGAACGGCAACTAAAAGTAATATCGATAAGTATTGTGCCTGCTGTCGCATCCTTGAACCCTTAATCTCCTGATGTGGTTTGAAAAGAAGATGGTCAATTCGCTGAAAGATTCCCCTGCCCTTTGTACCATCTGACTCGTTTGGCATCAGTACAGCTCCTACTACAATGAATAGAAACATTCTAGCATGTTAATTTTTTTATTACCTATACTAATATTATTCCGTATCATTTATTCCCCTAACTATCTTGTATATAATCCAGAATATTATCTCAGAGTAGTGGTTATATGTATAGAAACGGTAAAACAGAAGACTGCAATTATGAGTTCGAAAATCATAAACACTGGCCGCTATGAAAGTAATACGGATTTCTGGTCAGCTGAGATTAGAGGAAAAGCAGTTACATTCCATTTTGGAAAAATAGGAAGAAACGGAACTCGAGCTGCCCGTGAATTTGTAAGTCAAGCAGAAGCCGAACATTTTGTTGATCAAAGACTACAAGCCAAAATCGAGGAAGGTTTCAAACTAGTTGAGATTTGAGTATCTCTCCTGTGTGAGAGAAACTGTAGCTGCTGGCTACATTAAGATAACCAGCAGCACTTAGTAAATCTAAACTAGTAGTTCAAATCTCATTTCTTTCAATTCATGGCCGAATTTTACTATCTATGGGAATACCATCCCATGTCGGTCTATTATACCCACGATCAATAAAACGAGACTTGCCGTCAGAGCTGTAGATGAACTCCTCGAATACACTTACACAGCATCTGATTTCATCCTTCATCATTTGGCGTCTGACTTTTCGCTTTCTTTTTCGTGATACACGACCTGACATTTTCTTTTACCTCCATGAGGAATGTACTAAACCCTGAGTCCTCTTCCCCGAGAGGACCACCAAAAAGAAGAAGCAGGCATCACGAGGAAGACTCTCAAATTAGTTTCCACTAATGTGGAACCAATTCGGGAATGTAGTATATCCTCGCGACATTTTCGTCAAGTAATACTCAGTCTATTTTGTATTAAACGTTCACTTTCGAGCATGAATGTACTACTCCGTTCATAGCAATGTGATTATCGTTCCCCACTTACCGATACTCAGCTGGAGTTCATCTCTAAATTCTTTCACATAACCTTCCTCAATTCGGATGTTAGTATTAGCTTTGACCTGTCTTATGTGATCATTCCAGAGTACAAGTTTGATAGAACCTGTGTCATCTGATAGTACTAGATCAGCTACCTTCAGTTCTTCACCTGTTTTTCTAGAAATAACTGTGCGTGGACTTGAGATATTATCAACTCGGGCGTCAACTAATACCCTCTGATGACCGTTGTGAAGGTCTCCAATTATTGACATGGCTTTTGGGAATCCGTCTGTAATCCTCTTTTCGTAGTACACTCCATTCCATGAGTGCTCGTGCGTTGTTCCTATCTGAACAAAACCAATTTTCTGATAGAATGGATTTGTTCTTGTATTCCATTCTGGAGTTCCCAATGCCCATAGATCCGCCGAGGGGTATGTATCCAAGATTAGATGAAAGGTTCTCGCCCCTATGCCCTTTCTCATATAGTCAGGGTCCACCCAAATCCTCTCACACACTTGATATCCAGGACCTCTATCTCCGACAATGAATCCTCCAACGATTTCATCTCCATTGAGAATTTTATGATATTGTAAATATCTATTCTTAATTTTGTCCAAATTCCAGTCAAGTGAGTCATAACCCGGAGGGCCCCCTGGACCAGGTGCTCCTACCTCTGAGTCAGAATCATATGATTTCTTGCACGTTTCTGTAAGGATATCAGCGTCTTTGATTTCTGCTTTCTTGATTGTAATTTCAGCTAATTGATTCATAGGAATTACCGATTATATTTCGACCAATACCTTGCTATCTTTGCTTCTCTCAATATTGGCGAGCTAAATGATTGATTGATGAGACCGACAGATTCTATATATCCCATTCCACTCCTTAAACCAATCATACAGATCGAGGGAAAGAATCCTTGGACCCAATCGACAAGGCAATCGTAAAGGAACTCATCAAGAATAATCGAAGGACGTATGCCTATCTAGGGAAGGTTGCTAATGTTACTTCAAAGACAGCGAGGATGAGAGTTGAGAGATTGGTTGATGATGGTACTGTTGAAGAATTCATGGTTCTAAAGAGTCTGAAGATGTCAGGTTATGATCTAGCATTCATTGTGCTTAAACCTGACAAATCAGTAGACCCAGAAGAACTGGTAGAACAGGTACTCGCAAATCCCATGGTGTATGTTTCAGCCCCTCTTACGACGGGTGCTTTTATTCTTCATGCGGAGTATCAGGGAAGCGAAGGCCTAAGCGAACTTACAACATTTCTAAGAAGTCTGCATGGTGTCGAAGATGCAGATATCCATCCCACAGTTCGTGATAGAGGCGGTGTCATCGAGTTAAAACCTGCACAAAAAAAGATCCTTTCTTATCTAATGGATGATGCACGATTGCCCATCTCGGAATTGGCGAAGCGTACACGATTTGGAGCAAGGAGAGTCCGACGACTCTTAGACGAGATGGTCGAGTCAAGGGGGATTCAATTCGCAATCAAATACAATCCCAATAAAGAGGATGAGATGGATTTCATTGTGAAGATTGGATATGATACCAAGGTAATGACTGGAACGGATCTCGGATCTCTCATAGAAAAGCATTTTCCAAGAGAGTATTTCCGGTCCCATTTCTCCGCGATTGAACCCACTCTCTTCTCGGTCTTTACTATTGAGCATTTAATTGATGTTGAGAAAGTGATAACAAAACTCCGTAAAATTAAGGGCATCCTGGATACAGAAGTTTTACTCTATTATAACTCAATCATACTTGACCCCCCAAGACGGACAGAACTCAGAGAAGAGCTAGAACGAGAAGGATATTTTCCCCCAACTTGAATCCACAAGTCTTTTCATTTCCCTGCATCTCCACTTTGCATTGTGATGAGTAATGAATAGCTTCAGTATCTCGCAATATCATGATACTTCTGAGATTTATCGCAAGTTGGATAATCTAATGCAATTACCAGTACTTGGATTCAAAGAAGGAGCTATGGCAGCATATCTACAGCACTTTGATGAGAAGTGCAAGAAATCCAAGGAGATGATAACTGAGGCTAAGAAGTTCATTCCTGGTGGCGCGCAACATAATCTGGCTTTCAACTATCCTTTCCCAATTGTCATAGAGAAAGCTAATGGAGCATTTCTCTGGGATGCTGATGGGAATAAGTACATTGACTTCTTACAATCAGGCGGCCCCATTATTCTTGGGAACAACTACCAACCAGTGCGTGAGAAAATCATTCATCTCATCAACGAGTCAGGTCCGGTCACTGGACTGTTCTCAGAATATGAACTGAAGTTAGCGAGAGAGATTAACAAGCACATGCCATCTATAGAGATGTTCCGTATGCTGGGAAGCGGAACCGAGTCAGTGATGGGGGCTATCCGTGTAGCACGATTAGCCTCAGGTAAGAAGAAGGTCATCAAGATGGGTGGTGCATATCATGGATGGAGCGACCAGATGGTCTACGGTTTGCACATCCCTGGTACAGGTAGTTACGAAGCTCATGGTATTCCTGGAGGATGCAGGAAGCACACTCACGAAGTCTATCCAAACGACATAAACGCTCTGCGGAAGAAACTGTCAAGGAATAGAGCACTGGGTGGGACTGCGGCAGTCATTGTCGAACCAATGGGCCCAGAGTCTGGGACTTATCCAGTTGATGAGGACCACAATCAACAGATTAGAGAGCTCTGTGACCGGTTTGATGCGCTACTTATCTTTGACGAGGTAGTGACGTTTGGAAGGATAGGTCTATCAGGCGCACAGGGATACTTTGGGGTAAAGCCCGATCTTACAGCATTTGGAAAGGTTGTTGCGGGTGGTTATCCCGCTGCAGGAGGTCTTGGTGGACGACGTGATCTCATGGAGTATCTTGCAGCTGGAATCGAAGGCGGAAAAAAGAGAGCATACGTAGGTGGAACACTGGCTGCGAATCCTATGAGTTCAGCTGCGGGTTACTATGCAATAAAAGAAATTGAGAGAACAAATGCCTGTGAAATTGCAGGCAATGTAGGAGATCGCTTGAACAAAGGTCTCGAAACTATTATTGAAGATCTGAAGTTACCATTTGTCGCGTATAATCAGGGAGCAATCTGTCACTTGGAGACCTCCGGTACCATGTTTGTCAAGATCAGCCTGCCGAAGATCAAATCCATTTTGAGAGAGATAAAAGTAAGACAGCACTTCATGGAGGAGATGGGAGCCGCCTACATGGCCGAAGGTATCGTGACATTGGCAGGGTCTCGAATGTACACAAGTCTAGCTGACACTAACGATGTCATTGATGATGCACTGAGCAGATTTGAAAGGGTTCTCAAGAATATCGAAATACCCAAAGTAGATGCATAGTAGAGGTGACCCAATCACTATTTTCCGAAGTATCAGATTGGGAAACAGCCCTTGAGAATGGCATGCATTATAGAAGATCTTGCCTCATCAATCTGTGGAAGACCAGTTATCAATTGGTCGCAGACCCTGATGGTTGGCAGGGTGACAATGCCTGGAATATCACATGCACATTGGATTCCGGATGTCACATTGACCTCTGAGATGACGGAGGAGCTGAGACCAAAATCCGAAAGGACATCTTTCAGGGTTTCGAATGCTGTATCACAGAATGCACAGTTGTCTCCAGTGTATATAACAACGCACCCATTGCGTCCGCATGTTGTAATCTCTTCAGGATATTCAGTGCAGGTTGATTCCATTCTTATCGTCATCTCAATCAAAGAATCATGTATGAAATTCCAATATAATAGAACATAGTGAGATTCTTCGCTTCTAGATTGCGTTGTTAAGGCCTGAGGATGCCACCGATGCCATTCTTTGATTTGCTGGGAGTTTGAATATGCTTTTCAAAACCCCCTCTACGTTTCTTCTACATGCTCTATAGAGCATACCTTAACATATGGCCACTTACCCGCTTTCGGTGTGTACTGAGAAGATCTGACACACATTGCAGTAATTATGTGCATATACACGTTTTAGTTTGATTTACATAGAACTAGCATTATATTCTAAGAGCCTGGATGTTTGTGTATGGACTTAGTTGACAAAAGGATTCTACTTGATTTGAATGCAAATTGTAGAGCATCCTATGAAGAACTAGGTCAAAAGGTTGGACTGACAAGAGCTGCAATTAAGAAGCGCGTGGACCGCCTTGTGGATATTGGTGTGATTGATCGTTTTGTTGTTGAACTGAGTCGCGAGATGGTTGGTTACGAATGGTACTGGATAGAGCTCGATACAGACGGTACAGAAACTACTGAAGCTCTTATCAAGGCGATCTCCAAACAAAAAATGGTATTCACAATAAATCGTCTTACCGGGAGTAAGTTTCTTGTTTTTTGTAATATCCTTAACCCAGCAGATGCATATGAACTCGGTCGCTATTTCAGGAAGCTGTCTTGTATCTGCGAGGTTCGAATGGAACCTTTGGTTGCTGTTGACAATTCTGAGATAACAACTGCAGGACTTCTTTCATCTGGAAGTAAAATGGAACTTACGTTGAAGCACCTCAAGATACTTAGATGTCTAGCTAGAGATGCTAGGATGTCAACAACTGAGATATCTCGTGAAACTGGATATACTCCAAAGAGCATTAGACAGAAAATTCAATATCTTCGTGAGGGTAGGGCTATATACTTCACACTTTATCTTGCTCCTAGTTCAGGAGGGAATACTGACTTCTACCTTGAGCTTGAGATTGACGAAGAAAAAGTTACTCCCAGAAACGTCGTTACATTTCTTGAAAGCAACTTTAATTTTGAATATTGGAATTCTTGGCAATTAGTGAGAGCTCCCGTTATTCGAAATTACTTCTCGGTTAAGAATCTCACTGCAATCGAAATGATAACTGACAAAGTTCGGGATTCATCTTTTGTGAAATCCGTAGAACCAATCATCAAGTATCCAAACAGAATATTCCAAAGTTTGGGACGTACCAAGCTCATGGAGTTATTGGCTCTCAAGAAGTTGTGAATTTAGAAACCTGAGTAACGTTTCCTTGGTTCTTTGGAAATCCCTTCAACGTGGTCTAGTGCATAATCTCTGATGAATTTCTCGCTTCTGGGTTCGGATTTCAGAACGCTATAGATAATCTTTGCATCAACTTTTGAAGTCGTCGGAATCGCTCGTGAATGCTCAATAATCTCCTCAACCTTTCCAAGATTATTTGCAGTCATATAGGTCATCATGGAGTCCTTTTCAAGAGCTTTCATAGAGAACCAATGCTCTTGTGGATGCTTACTACTTAATTGATCGGCGATGTTTTCTGGTGTGTCTGTTCCATCATGATCAAACATAAGGATAAAGTTTAGTTCTCCGCATGATGCAAGATTGAGCTGAACTGTGAAATGAATTCCTGGATGTTCAAGAATTTGTTTGAGAACCCTTCGTACATCGTTGATGGAATATCCAGTCAGACGAGAAAGATGATTGGCTGGGAGCCTGGAGTTCTTCACGAGGTGCCATAGAAGCTTGAGATGATCTGAAGAGATTTCTACCTTGCCTCCTTTTGTAGTGTATTTACATTGACCACCTACTGTGTTACTCGGGATTTGCTTGATGTAAGAAACTTCTGTAGACTCCATACCTTCAAGTGAATCGAGATAATCTCTGCAACTGGATTTCTCATTGGGTGTCACCTCAGCAAAAAGCAAGTATCCTCCATTCCCAAATGAGAGGACTTCACGGATGCACTCGTTTTCATCAAATTGATTCAGTAGCACACTCTTATCTTCTCTACCATTGGTCTGGATTTTGGCAGCAACCCATTTAGTTCCAAATGTTTCATGTGACATCTCGACTGAGAACCGTTGAATAACTCCAAACTGACGAAGACGTTCTACTCGTTTTTTGACTGTTGGGCATGAAACACCCAAATTGTCTGCTATGCTTCTGAATGATTTTCTTGAACAGGCAAGAAGATGCCCAATTATGTTCTTGTCTATTTGGTCCATTTCCATTGCACCTAATTGATGAATCGTGGTTCAATGGGTGAGAGGTTGGTGCCTAGCATCTCTCCAGGGCTGTGGAGGTAGTCCCAGACCGATGGTCTTGGACCAGGGGGTACACAGGGGATCGATGCTAGGCGGGTGTGACCGGTGAAGAGTCACTATCAATGTGGAGCATCAGTACGATATCCATCCCATATTTCTAGAATGAAGTCATCAGGAATGATGTCCTCAAAATACTCTACTGGTTCCTCAGGAGGACTGATATCCTCTGGAGGTACTTCACTACTTGCAGCGAAGCCAACCATGTAGAGAGCTCCAACAGAAACAAGGGCTAGAACGAAGCAAAGACTGATACTCACTGCGAGTATACGAGTTTTCCTCTCTCTCATTAAATCACGTCCAGTTGGATGATCTCCCAATCACGCATTGACTCCAAGAACGGGGGTCCAGGAGGCGATGACATTAGGATCAACCTTTGAGAGCCAATCCTCATGAAACCGCTAATAGGAGACAGGTAATACTATCGTATTACTTTAGTATAAACACGCGTTAAATGAGAGGTTTCGGATTTGCAAGTTTGATGCTATTTTCTGGTAATCTGTATACCATCATGCTTCCAAAATGGAGTGTTTTCAAATTAGTACCAAAAAACTGTCACCAGAGAAACCAATCTATTCAGTGAACCAACGAATGGAATATCTTCTCTTTGCAGATGATTCCGGGATACTTGACGTTACTCATGGGCTGTCGATATAATCAGAGAACCCCGGTCGAAGATAGTGAGAATACGATAGAGCAACGTCAAGCTTAGGAGTGAATTGAATATGACCGGTGAAAGATCACAATCAATCCAAAGAATATGAGCAATGTGTTTTATTAGGCATAACATATACGCCTGTTCCGTTTTTCACAGGTTCCGGTTTCACCTGTTCGTCAATAGGTGGAACATCTTCCGGAGGTACATCACTGCTCACTGTGAAAGTGTTTTCAAGGCTAAATCCAGTAAAACCACTGGAAGCTGCCAAGTAAAATGCTCCCACTGAGAGAAGAGATAGAGTGAAACATAGACCAATACTCATTGCAAGAACACGGGTTTTCATCTTTCTCATCAAATCACCACTTTTTGGTTAGTCTCCTAATCACGCATAAACTCCTAGACCAAGAATCTAGGAGGTTACGATCATGGAATCTCTCAATGAGAGTCGATTCTCAAGATATTGCTAATACAGGAGATAGAAATACTATAGAACACTATGGTATAAACACGTGTTAAGCAAAGAGCTACGAAATAGCACTTTCTGAATCCGTTTCCGGATGTCTGTATACCACGATACTTCCATATTGGATTTTCATAATAATTCGAACCGAAAACGAGTGGTTTACAAAGTGGACTCTCTTAGGGGATGGGAGTGCGAGGCTTTTTGAGGTACGAAGTTATTAATTTGGGAAAGAGGTTGAGTGAATGATTGAGGATTTACTTGTTAACCAAGCACGTGAGGATGACTTACCTGCGATTCGTGTTCTTTTGCAGGAAACCAATCTACCTTCCGAGGGTATTGAACCCCATGTGGACAACTTCATCGTGGTCAAGAGTCAGGAGGTTGTTTCAGGTCCAGAGATCATCATTGGTTGCGTTGGGTTAGAAGTCTATAGAAGTTCCGCGCTTCTTCGATCACTTGCAGTTCATCCAGATATGCAGAAGAAAGGGTTAGGATCTCGTCTTGTTGATTTAGCCACAGGTAGTGCAAAGAGAAAGGGTATTGAAACTCTCTACCTGCTTACCGACACCGCTGAAGAGTTTTTCAAAAGGCGGGGCTTTAGTCTGATACCTCGAGAAAGAGTCCCTGAAGATCTTCTACAGAGTATTGAGTTTACGACTCTCTGCCCAGATGCTCCCTGTTTCATGAAACAGATTTAGGAAGAAGGAATTACAAATTTCTCCATCGTCTGCGAAAGTAGTGGAACCTTATTCTTCTCTATCTTTTGTGGATCTTGTGTGAGAGATAACTTCACTCCAACTTGTGCAAACGCTTTCTTCACCTTTGGAAAATCTTTTCCAGCGATTGATCTTCTCAGATTCATTGCTTTGAGAATCTCAAAACCATAACCAGTTTTCCACAGGGGTGTTAGGTCTACAGATTTACCGACACTGAACAATCGGATTCGCTCAAGTTCCTTCTTCCTTCGTTTAAGAATTAGCGGTATGAGAACACTTGCGTCACGTATGCTAAGTGCATCTATATCAAAGAAGAGCGTACTCCCGTTATTCTCTAATTGTTTGATTAGCACTTCAAGCATTCGGATTCTTAGTATGTCCACTCCTTTCTTGTAAGAACCCTTGTCTGGAAGCAACTGGATGATATCTAAGAATTCACCATCATAGCAGGCAAGTTCTGGCATCCCAAGACTCTCCAACAGAATTCGTTGCAGAGGATAGCCATGATCCTCTCCAAGGGCCTTTCCGATATTGGTCATCCAAGCCTTGTTCTGCATCCATCCAAATTTCTTAACAAGCCATGAATAATTCTTAGTCGCTGGAAGCGGTCCCATCTTTTCATGTTTCAACCATGACGGTTTCTTCTGCGTGAGAGCGTATTGGAGTAGTTGGTCGCTGAAGTACTTCATACCCTTCTCATCTGCAACTAGATGGCCAACCAGAATCTTTCCTCCATATCCTAGGGTGATTTGTTCAATATTCGGACAGTTTAGCAGAACCGTTGCATCAATCCGCCCTATACTATTGCCATGCAAGTAAAGATTCTTCAGATTACTACAATTATGCAATGGAGTGATGTCTATTGTCTTCAGTTTATTGTAAGCAAGATCCAACCGCTCAAGATGTCTACACTCTTCAATTGGAGCCAAATCGATATTCTCAAGTCGATTTCCGCTTAGGTCAAGATAGCGTAGTTGCTCGCATTCCGCGATAGGGGCAAGATCAATCTGTTCTAATCGATTTCCAGCAATATCTAATCTCTGAAGGTTTTCCATATTAGTTATTCCCGACAAATCTACTGAGGTCACTCCATGATTTTTCATCACAATCAAGTTAGTAGTTATCCGAAGAATCTTCTGATTGTCAGGTCCGGCTCTCGTACCATATCTCACGATGGAAACCATACTCATGTGCACAACTCCCAATGTCCTCAGAACCAAATGGTCCAAAGATATGTTGCGAATTGATGCTTAAGAGCACCTATAGAGAGTAAGCAATCTCAAGATGAACAAGCTAATAAAGAAACATTCGCGACACAAGCGTGCAGGTTTCCCCAATCAAAAGGTACCTTCTACACCGGAGTTTCGTGATTGGTAAACCAAAAATCGCATTTCCAAAGAAGCACCCCTAGTTTTGAGTGACCTGTAATTCGTATACACGAGTGATTTCAATGAGTTACGACAAAGAGCCTATCGAGGCTAATGTGGCAGAACTAAAGCCACGAATGAAGAATATCACTATCACATTTAAGGTGGTAGAGATTGGTGAAGCACGCGAGGTTTCATCCCGTAGGGATATGACTACACACCGCGTGGCAGATGCGATTGTTGGCGATTCAACTGGGATAGTTACTGTTCCCCTGTGGGACGATAGTATTGACAATATGACACCAGGGTCAACCTACGTATTGAAGAATGGATATACTGGGTTGTTCAAAAACAACCTTCGACTCAACATTGGCAAGTACGGCGAGCTAAGCGATTCCGAGGAAGCCATTGAAGACATCAATATGGAGGTCGACATGAGCGTCGAGGAGCATGAGGATACTCGACGTCGTGGTGGCGGTGGTTACGGCGGCGATAGAGACCGTGGCGGCGGGAGAGATCGCAGATACTAAACTAGTATATAGTCAATTCATCTGAGTTGGGCGCTCTAGAGCGCCCTTCATTCTTCTTTTTCGACAGCACTTCAATTGGCAGGGAATTTTTATTGACCACTGTGTCATATCCGAGTTAGAGGAGACTCACAAACATGCGTCGAACATTCCTGACTCCGACTCATCACAAGAAAAGAATTGAGCGACTCAAGTTACAACTTGATGAGTTAGGTATTGATACTTTCTTGGTGCTGAATTCAAAGAATATCTTCTATCTCACAGGACTTAATTTCATACCCACTGAGAGACCTATCTTTCTTCTTCTACACAAAGGAGACACAAATTTCTTCGTGCCATCTCTTGAGATTGATCATGTAGAGCATCAGGTACCTTTCGTTTCACAAATCTTCTCTTACTTTGAATATCCCGACGAGAAGCACCCGATGAAACATCTGGCTAAAGTATTACTGGATGAGATTGGAATCACAATAAATCGCATTGCCTCAGAAGCACCCGGAGCGTCAGGATATTGGGGGTACAAAGGGCCTTCCTTTGAGGAAGCTACTGGATTCAAGTTTAAACTCCTACCCGACATCATAATGGATATGCGGGTCATCAAAGATCCTGAGGAGATCGAGCTGATGGTTGAGTCTTCCAAATGGGCAGACTGTGCACACAAATACCTCCAAGAATATACAGAGGTTGGTGCCAATGAGATTGACGTGACTCTCAGAGCCAGCACACAGGGATCCGCTGACATGATGCAAGAGTTAGACGATGGATACCGCCCCATTGGATTCTCGCTATTTCCTGCAATTGCTGTTTATCGAGGTCAGATTGGACCTAACTCATACTTTCCTCACGCACTCTCAAAGGGTCTTGTATTCAAAAAGGGAGATACTCTCGTTACGGGTGCTTCATCCAATGTCTATGGAGTACAATCAGAATTAGAGCGAACCATGTTCATGGGTGAACCAACTGATCGGCAAGAAGAGCTCTTCAACGCGATGATGGCCGCACAGGATGCTGCACTTGCTACCGCTGGTCCAGGGGTCAATTGCGCTGAAGTAGATAGAGCCGCTCGAAATTCCTTCAAGGAGGCAGGAGTCTTTCATTTGGTCAGACACCATACAGGTCATGCACTTGGTATGGAGGGACATGAGCGTCCCTTCCTTGACATAGGCTCTAAAGATGTCCTTGAGGTTGGAATGATTTTCTCATGTGAACCAGGAATCTACGAACAGGGGCTTGGTGGATTCCGTCACAGTGATACATTTGTTGTAATAGAGGATGGCATAGATATTCTAACAAAGTATCCTCGAGACCTCTCTACACTAATTATCTGAGTTATTTCACGAATTTTCATCGCAATCTAGATTACATCTTGGTGATAGGATTAATCCTCTCCATGATGTTCAAGAAATCTTTCAGGCAAATTCAGGTTTGTTTCTTTCTTCTATAGAAGAAACAAATACTAACCAACAGAATAACTCCAACCCCAATTGAGATTTCAAGAATTGGAACTGAAGCAGGCAAACCTGCAGAGAACGTTACCGAGGGGATTCCTTCTCCAGCTGGGGTCACAGCTGTTATCTGATAGTAGTAAGTTGTACCCGGTGTCATACTAATATCTTGGAAAAATAGAACTGATCCAAGGCTAGAAAACAACTGAAGGTCACCTGACTCAGTCCCTCGATAGATATTGTATCCTGTGATATCTTGGCCTGTTTCATTCGATGGAGGTTCCCAAGTGAGGTAAACAACACCATCATATATCATAACAATCGGGTTCTCAGGGGCTCCTGGGAGTGCGGGAACAAAGTTCCCATCTAAATTGGACCATCGGTCATTTTCATAATCATAGGTCCACATCGAATCAGCTTTCTTCTCTCCCCCTTCGATATCCCCAAAACTTCCGCTAACTACAATGATCTCATCGGTTTCAGATCTAAATGCACTACTGTGACGCCATCGTTCTGGAGGGTGAGGATTGGGTTCCATTTTCTCCCATGAATCCGCGTTGTAGTCATAAGCCCAAGTATCACCAAGACCTGCGTTATTTGAGTAGTCCCACGCTCCGCCATATAATATGGACCGATCTGAGGATGCATCATATGCCATCGCGCCATAGAATCTGGCCTCAATATTTGAATCAGAATCCATCTCGTTCCATGAATTGGTGTTATAGTCATAAGACCATGTTTCACTGCTGGCCTCGTCAGGTGCACTGGAAACATAACCCCCAAAGAGAATCACTCTATCTGATTCAGAATCGTAAACCATTGATGTATGGTGACGACCAATGGGTTGTACATCTGGTTCCATGTTAGTCCATTTGTTTGTATCGAAGTCATATACCCAAGTCTGTTGTATATGATGTCCAAATAGAGCAGGAAAATCAAGACCTCCAAATAGGACCATTATATCTGATTCGGAGTCATAGACAAGACTAGCACCAAATCTCAAACCCGGTGATGAGAGAGGGGACATGTTTGCCCAGGTGTTAGTATTGATTTCGTACATCCATGTATCTCCATTGTAGTTATCTTCAGAGGTTGCCCCCCCATAGATGATGATGTGGTCGTATTCAGAATCATATGCAGCGGCGTAGGAAAATCTTGGTCCGGGGTTTACAATAGGTTGTACATTGCTCCACGAATCTGTAGTGAAGTTGTATACCCATGTTGCATTACTATAATCTTGAACAGAACTATAACCATCTGAAACATACTCGGGGATCCAGCCTCCGTAATGAAGTAGGGCATCTGATTCTTCATCATATACTACTTGAACATCTAGGCTTGATGGAGACTCGGCTTGGAGGAACATACTGCTAGTAAGAAACCTTTTCAGAGGTGTGTCAACAGGCGTACGAAGAGTGATCTGAATAACACCAACCATGCTCAAGAACATGAGGCTCATTACAATATACGCTACCATAGTACCTTGTTTCACTATAGGTTTGTATGTCATTGTTTCTCACAGCCTGATTTCCTTTATCCTTCAGTGATGATATTGTTCTATCGTTTAGAGT
>DAOWDY010000105.1 GCA_030638785.1 Candidatus Thorarchaeota archaeon | reverse complement strand
GCAACAGCCATCCCTCCGGCAAGATCCCCAGTTCCAAATGAAACACCAACTGCTAATCCTTCTGGGAAGTTATGAATTGTGATGGCTAAGATGAGCAACCAAATTTTAGTCATTGCAGAAGATGGTCCTTCCTTCCCCTTCTCAAAATGTTCATGCGGAATATACTTGTCTGCCACATGAATGAAAAGCCCACCGAGTATGAAACCAAAGGACACAACGGATATCACACCTACCCAGTCTGTCATCAAATCAAGTGCCGGCACAAGCAGGCTGAATGCAGACGCCGCAAGCATAACCCCTGCGGCAATCCCCATCATCAAATCCAAGGTTCTTCTACTAAAGTCCTTTTTCAAAAATATTGGAAGGGCACCAAGACCGGTTGCAGTACCCGCAAGAAGGCTTGCGATGATTCCCATTGAGATTGGATCTGAGAATAACTGCATCCATCTTTCACCTTGCGTGGAAAATCCTGTAGGCCTACAAGTATAAGGCCATTACTGTATACCAATCGTTAGAACACGTGTTCCAAGTATTCCAGATATGTATTTAGCACAGGAGTGGAATCAGTAAGCATTGCAATGTTTGAGGAAATGATAAAGAATGAAGGAAGACATAGGTACACAACTGAGGATTGCATCTGTCTTTGTATTCATAGGCTTCTTGATGACTATAGGGATGGCCGCAGGAACAATACTGAGTCCTGGAGGGCAGTTCCACGAACCAATGGACCCTCAAATCATCATCAATGAACTCTCGACTGCAGAAATAGGTGCTCTATACAGTGGTCTGACAGGAATCGTCATTGATACTTTCTTCATAATAGGATACATTGCTATCTTCTACGGAATTTTCCTCCTTGTTCGAGATAAGGAATCATTCTTTCCCAAACTTGGAATGATACTGGGGCTTACTACAGGTATGTGTGACATGATTGAAAATGCGATTCATGTTGCGTTGTATACAGGGATTCCAAATGGATGGACTCCAGATGGTTTGGTATTTGCATCACTTTGGTCTTTCACTTTCATTAAGGATCTTACAAGCTATATGGCTGGGATGATATTTGTTGTCATGCTCTTGATGACCTTGGATGGTCCGATAGATATGAAACTCTACAAGATTGTGCTCGCCATTCTTGTTGCTCTCTATGTAGGATTAGGATCCATTGCAGTTGTAGAGAATTCGTTCCTCCTGTTCAGGGATCTGAGTTTCATGGTCGATATGTTACTTGGAGCTTTAATCCTAAACCGAATGTCAAAACTATACGAGAACCAGCAATCCACATCCAGCTGAACATGAGGTTCTCTGCTATGGAGAAACCTGTAATTGTTTCAGTAAGTCTTGTACCAAATCTATTGCAACATGTGCTTGTTGGCATTGGAGTTGGTCGTTTCCAAGATATGGTGAACCCCTCTTATCGAGAAGAGATGGAAACATGGGTCCAATGTGATATACAATCCAAATTCTCTCATGAGTTTCAGAAGATTGAGGGTATCAGTTCGTCTACATGGTTTGCTCTTCTCTATCAAATTCCAGCATACCTCTCCGATGATAATATTGACTCGTTGGTAAATGTGTTAGAAATGCTGAGTACAGATGCTCCACTAGAGGTGATTGGTAGATTTCCAGAGAAGGCGAAACTGGTTCAAGAGTATATCCCTGATGATGCGTTCGCTCAATATGTTGGGTTTGAGGGGGATCCAACGAGTGAATGGTCTGATATCATCGCCGACTTCATTGAAGCTGTTCAGAGCGGATATGAACGCACCTTTGCTCAAAAGTGGGAGTATATTCGAACATCATTAGAAGAGATAGGAAAATCACTAATGGACACATATTTCGTTGATTTTGATTGGATAGAGTGGTGGGAACGACGAACAGGAATTACATTTCCTTATCCCTGTTTCAACGTCGAACTTATTGACATAACAACAACCCAAGGCACATCCCTACTAGCGGAACGAGATGGATTCTATGCGCATGCTGATGCATTAAAGATAGCAACAGTTGTTTCCCATGAGATTGGCACGCACTTGATGTATAATAGACAGGCGATTAGTAACAAACTGACGGGACCTCTCATCAGGAAGGATTTGGAGCGATATCTTCGAACGGTCGAAGTGTTATCATGGGCGACAAACCGTGAAGTGATTGAACAGCAAGATCTGACTTGGACAATGGAGAACTCATTTGATTGGTTGGGTGACCGAAAGGACAGAGTCGCATCAGTTTTAGATGATACAACAAACTATTGGGAATTAATGTCAAAGGGTTTTGAAAGATGGACTAGTTGATTAACCCGAAAAAGGAAAAATACATCAAAGGAATCCAAATCGTATAGATTGTGAACATACAGTGAATAACGATTCCAGTAGCTTCTCTTGGAAAGGACTTACCGTACTCATAGTTATCCTCATCATAGTCAGTATCATTGCTTTCCTATTGTCAAGTATTGAAGGATTTCTTGCGGGAGTGGTTGTCATTTTCATCGGTTTTCTACTTAGCTTTTTCCGAGATGATTTGAAGCGAGTCCTAGGACTATCAAATCAGCAGAAGGAAACAGTTCCCGTTGTAGAATCCGAAGACACCCTACTTGATGAATTGGATAAGAAGATAGTAAAAGAAAGGCAAAGCATTGCAAAGCTAATCGCCAAGTATGATGAAAAGACTAAGAAACAACAAAAGATTGGACCTGAAATTGTTGAAAAAGCAACCTCCCTACTAGCATTGCTAGACCAGGCAAAATCCCAAGCAATTCAAGCTGGCAAATCAGATCTGGTTACACATTACGAGCGGATCGCGTTAAAAATTGATGGAATTCGTGAGAAATATCACCAGTAAGTGATGGTGGGCCCGTGGAGATTTGAACTCCAGACCGTTCCCCTGCTTGATGGAAATCATCAAACATACAGGTTATGAGCCTGCTGCTCTACCAAGCTGAGCTACGGGCCCTTGTTTATGTAAGGACAGACGACCCCCTCTGTATTTGAGTTATTAAAGTTGCGTCAAATCCCGTTGGCCAACGAAATAATCAGATGCGGTTGCACAGAGAGCCCAACCTTGACCCATCTCTGGACCATTGTCCGACTTTACTCCAAAGTCCGTAGATAAGCTGCAAATCCAATCATTCATACTACCTCCAATCCATCCGACTTTAAATGTGCAAAACGCGATGACCGATGGAGCTAGGAGTTCAGCGGGAATGATTCTCTTCTTCACTTCAGAAAAATGCACTTGGTGCGATGTAGTCAAGAGCATGTTAGAGGAAGAAATGAGGGATTTTGCTATAACAACTAGTCTGTTCGAGGTTGATATTGAGCGCCATAAGTACATAGCAGAGGCTTATGGAGTCACGATGATTCCCACTTTAGTCACTGGGAAGAGAAGTCTCTCAGGTGTTCCTACAGAATCCGACCTGAGATCTTTCATCCTACAAGTATTTCCAGAGATTTGTCGGACCGGTGATGAACCAAGCAGGTATCGAGTTCTCTCTGGGATGCAGAAGATTCTGAAGACTCAGCGACAACAGAATGAAGGTAGATTTGTGTCGTCGCCTAATCCATGAGTGTTATTCTGTTGTGCAACCTACAAAATCTTAATAACCGTCTATACTGCTCCGAGCGGATAAGCCCCAGTAGTGTAGCCCGGCCCAGCATCTAGGCCTTTCGAGTCTATGACCCGGGTTCGAATCCCGGCTGGGGCACCAATTCCTTACAGTGCGGAAGTACAATTTTTAGTTCGTAATCATCCTTATGTTCGTTTAATTAATTGGTAACACAAGAAGAATCAATCTCGAATAGATAGAGGTGTTCAACTTGGATACTAATTCATCTCTTCTGATAATATTAGGTAAGAAATTGTTGTTATATTCCGTATATGTCTTCTCTGCCATTCTCTATTCCTTGTGTATGATTTATGCAGTATTGACTGGAGCGACAGGCGGGTTAGTTCCTTCAGACAGTATGTGGTTCATGATTTTTATTCCATTTCCAACACATGTGTTCTATTTAACAGAAGCCCTCTTTATTACATTTTTACCATTGTTCCTTGTTGTCAATCTAAATTTGATTTTATTACGATATTCAGCCAAGAGGAAAGGTCATTCACCACTTGGAAATCTTTCTAGGTTTATATTCGGAGTTATTCTTGCATTTCCTCTACTTTACATTGCAATAGTCTTTTACATATCCCTTAGTTTTATCATAGGTTGGTGGGAAATCGTAATAGTATGGTCTGGAATTGCAGCTGGTTTCTTGGTACTCTACCAGTTCTGTGTATCTACAGTTATGACTGATAATCCTAAGCAGTACTTTCTTGATTGCATATCAAATCCCAGATTCTGGTTCATTGTAATTATGTTTACAGGAATTCTTCTTATCCCATCAGCTATGTTAGTCAATCCGCTTCATAAGGGTTACTTCAGATATTTCCCTACTTATGAGCAGTTCATATTGAATCTGCCAGATCTTGTAGTTAGAGCTTCCCTGATTGGAGCTTTATTACCTCTAGTACAATACGGTCTTCTCCATTTTACAAACAGATTGGAACGAAAAACCGAGCATCAAGAAAACGAATGAATCGAATGGAGAGAGTCATACCCAGTGATGAATAGGGTCGTAACTCCTAATATAGAAACGGATTCGAATCCCAGCTGGGGCACCATCGTCTTTTACTTGAGTTTGGTTGTCATATTGAAATCTGACGCTTTGTAGGAGTGAGTTAATGCTCCTGACGAGATGATATCGATTCCAGTTGCAGCATATTCAGCAACGTTACTCTCGTCAATGCCTCCGGATGTTTCCAGTATAATCGTGTTTCTCAAATCCTGTTCCTTCAACACGGAAACGAATTTTTCAATGTCCGCAGGTGGGAAGTTATCAAGAAGGATGATATCTGCTCCTGCCTTCACTGCGTCCATACCCTCCTGGATGCTCCTTGCCTCACACGATACCTTCTTCGAGAATGATACGGCCTCCTTTGCCATTCGGACAGCCTCTGTAACGCCATCTACTATATCCACATGATTATTCTTGATCAAGACCATGTCGTCGAGTGCATATCTATGGGGGTCCCCTCCACCAATCTCCACAGCTCGTTTCTCAAAAAATCTGAAACCCGGTGTAGTTTTTCTAGTGGCTGCAATCCTAACATTGGGATTCTCTTTTCTTGCTGCTTGAACCATCTTGTAAGTCATCGTTGCAATACCGCTCATGCGTTGAATGATGTTGAGACAGAGTCTTTCCACAATAAGTAAGGTCTTGGCAGGACCAGTCATCCGCATTACTGGTTCTCGAACATCAACCCAATTCCCTTCAAAGGCAAGAATCTCATATTTCAGTCCCGAGAAGTCTGCAATTGCTGCAGTTTCGGTAAGACCTGCAAGAATCGACTTGCCCTTGGAATTGATGGTGCCCATCGCTTCGGCATTTAGAGGTTCCATGGCATTTGTCGTGATGTCGCCCGATCGAACATCTTCCCTTAGGAATGCTTTCAAGCTCTCAATGGCTTCTGGAGGTAATTTGTTCATATTATACGAATCTCCTTTTCAGCATCTAGGATGACCAGGATTGCGGACAATATCGCCCTTGGGGGCGTTTTCACCGAATATCTCCGCTTGGAAAGTCATAAACTCTATGTCCTTATCCATCCATGCGTTAGTGGCAAGTCTTGCCTTGTTGCACGTATGTTCGACAAATTCTTGCGTGTTCCATCCCCATTCTACGGGAACCTGAGGTAGGAGCAGACCTCTAAACATTCCACGGGCGACGATTAGTCCATCACGTCCTACTTCTACAAGGTCAAGAAGTTCTCTTGGTTCTGAATACTCCAGAGCTTTTGGCGGTGTAAGAACACTCAACTCGACTACGATCGAATCAAGCTCATCTGTTGTAACTCTATTGAAACGGGGATCGTTCAAGGACGCATCGACAGCTGAGTCTACTGTTGCCTCTACTAGGGGTTGAGTAGGATATGGGCGACCTATGCAGCCTCTTAGACTGGCCTTATCATCAATCAATGTGTTAAGAGTTACAAACACTCCTGATTTTTGTATCAGGTGCTTTGGAACACCCTCTGGAATGGTGGGTTTTTCTTCACCAGATACAACCGTGTCGATTGTACGTCTGGCTAATTTGACCAAGAATTCTCCATCCGCATCAGAATACACATTCGACAAGAGGCATCAACTAGTACTGAATGGTCAGCGATAACGGTTATGTGTTTCGGAGTTGGATAAGTGATCGTACTGGAACCGTTCCAACATTCCCTGCTCCAACTACAAACTTCCCCTGATTATATACGATCTCTCCACCAACAATGGTGATCTCAGGCTTTGCCAGAACTTTTCTTCCTTCAAAAGGTGTAATTTTTGCTTTTGACTGGAACTCGCTTCCCATGATGCTCCATTCTTCTTTAGCTACCACTGCGATATCAGCATCATATCCTTTGCTCAAAACACCTTTTCCTACAAGGCCAAGAATTCTTGCAGGCCCCGAAGAACATACTCGAAGGTATTCGACCCATGTGAGCCGTCCTTCAAATACTTCCGTCACCATAAGTGGTACCATAGTTTCAAGACCGGGGATTCCAGAGTTCGCCTGCAGGAATGGAGATAGTTTCTCACCGGATGTGTGCGGTGCATGATCTGTTGCAACAATATCGATTCCGCATTTGCTTAACAAGGTCCTTAGAGCCTCGTTGTCATAGGGCGAACGCAACGGCGGAAGCATTTTCGCTGTTCCATCTTCATTGCTAAAGTCCGCTCCGGTGAGAAGAAGATGATGTGGGGTGACCTCTGCAGTGAGCCTTTCTTCTGCTCTATTCTTTGTAATCAAACGGGCAGAAGCTGCACAGCTAACGTGACAGATATGAAGACGGGCTTCATTATCCAATCCTTGAAGCGCCTCTATGAACTTAGCGACAGAATCAATCTCACTCTGACAACTGTGGATATTGAAGAATCCTTCAATCGAATCAGATTTTGCCTCAGGTTTGGAAGTATCGGGATGAACCAACAACGGCAATCCTAGATCGGATGCAAGGGTTAGGCATTCCTTGATCCGTTTATCATCGTAGGTAATTCCCTCTGTAAGAGGTGAATGGGGATAGACTTTCAGACCAAGTATATTCTTTGCCATATCTACATCAAAATCTGAAACTTCCCTCGGAATGCCTGCATAAAATCCAACATTGACATACCGTACTGCCCGCGCATTCTGAATCTTCGTTTCTAAGCTCTCCCAATCAAGAACAGGGGGATTGGAGTTTGGCATATCGACAACTGTTGTTACGCCACCAGCTGCAGCAGCTCTTGTTCCTGATATGTAATCCTCCTTATCCGATTGATTCATGCCCCGTAGATGAACATGAATATCAATTGCTCCTGGAAGAACGAACTTGTTCTTGCAGCTAATTACAGTTTCAGCCTCAGGTTCCTGTCCAAATTTGTAGATGCCCTCTATCTTTCCTGTCTTTATTGCTACAGCTCTTTGATACTCTTTACCCTCTACTATAACGGTGCCATACTTTAGTAGTAGATCTACAGACATCTCCTATCAACGCCATAATGGCGAGTTAGTTTTCTCTACTCACCATTCTCAGGAATCTTAAATTTATTAGCTACAAAGCGAGTGAAGTCTGTTGCGCTTATGATTCCCACAAGCACATTTCCTTTTTCAACCACAGGAAGTGCTTTGAGTCCCGCATCAAGCATCAATGAGGCAGCCTCCGCAATTGATGCATCAACAGGAACAAGCGGTGGTTGTTGTTGCATAGCCTCCACCACCCGCAGTTGACGAATCTGGTTAGCTCGATACTTGTCCGGTACATCTGAGCTGAACTTGGCCATAGCAATGGCTACCATCTTCTCAGTTAGGACTCCGAGCACTCGCTTGCCATCGACAACAGGAAGGCCAGAATATCCTTTATCCAGCATCTCGAATCGTGCTTTGACGAGTCGCTCGACTGGGTTTACGACGAGAAGATCTTGAGTGGTCATCAAACTCTTGACTGGAATGTCCGAAACTTTTTCCATTAATTGCATCAATTGTTTCTTGCCTACAATGCCTACTAATTTCCCTTCATCATCAAGTACAGGACATCCACTCATTCCGCGATCGACCATCAGCTGGGCAATCTCCGTAATATCATCATTTGCTGAAACTGAGATTACTGTATCACTCATAGCACTTGAAACATGGAGTCTCCCAATAGAAACCACAACGACCTTACTCACACCGAGCCGATCGGCTATGTCAGCATAGGTCAAAATACCGGTAACATCTCCATCATTTACCACAACTAGTCTGTCAGTGTCCTTCTTCTCTAAGAGTTCTAGAGCATAAGACAGCCTTTGGTCCTTATCGATAGTCACAGCTTCAACCATAATTTGATTTACTTCCAAATGTGAGCCTCCTTTGTATGATAATTGGGGGATGTTCTAATAAAAGTGAACAAATGGTACCTATTCTCGGCAAGACAAGCAGATGTACCTGCCATCTTCCATAATAAGATCTGTTGAGAATTCACTACAGACGTCACATAGACCACCATGTTCGAAGATCTCATCGTCTTCTAGGTCATCATGTTCCTCATGGCTGTTTTTCAATTTAAGAGATTCCACAAGCACATCTATGAGTTCTGGTGACCATTTTAGTATATCACGTGATGTGATTATACCTGCAAGACTGTCGTTTTTCAAGACCACGACTCGACGTATGTTGCTACGGGCCATTATTCGTGTTGCATCTGTTAAAGCAGTATCTGGACTAACGTAGAATAATGGCGAACTCATAACTTCTTGAACTTTCGTTGTATTCGCATCTCTACTTTCTGATACTACGCGACGTACGATGTCAGATTCGGTTATGATACCTACTGGACGGTTTCTATCAACAACAACAATAGAGCCCAAGTCCATCTTATTCATGAGCTTGGAAACTTCGAGAATAGAGGCATCAGGCGGCATCGTTACAACGTTGACCGACATGATGTCCCTCACGGACATGGAATGCGCAGGTTCAGACATTGATAGACCTCCAGCAGGGCATGCTGGTCAATCGTTCTGGTCTGGCGTTTATTCTTAAATGTGTCTGTAGCCAATTGCACTTCAATCATGCCTTCATCTAAGTCTTAACTTCTCCCCCGCCAGATGGTAGCACACGCATAATATCTTCTTGCTGAATCTGATCCACAAGATATGCCCGATCTTCCGGTAAAGCCCGTTTTAATGCACTGACAATCTCTTTGACTAATTGCCCCTTCTTTCTATCCGCTGGCACCACTCTTACAAATACATCACAACGAGCTTCAACGGCAATAGGTGGACCAGACATAGGAATGGCCTGCTCATCCTCAATGATAAGACCAACAGCGAGATTGATAGGAACGTTTCTGATGTAATTCTTAGTTCCATAGAGCATGACCGCACCTGATGGAAGATACTCGCCAGAGGGAGGGGAGAAACTTACTTGTTCGGGTGACAACCAAAATGCATCACCACCAGATAGTCCATCTTGCCATGCCCGTGAGAAAGTTACCGCGAACTGTGCCGCCTCTTCAAGTGTGCCTTCGCTGGGTGCCTTGTCAGGGACCTTAATTATCACATATGGAGCACCATGGACAGATGCGTGAAAGAACACGTCATTTGCATTCATGTGTTTCTTGGCGAGGTGCTCATTGCTCTTGGCGTCTCTACCTCCAAGAATTAAGAATCCTTCAGATGACAGGAACCATCGGAATTTTTCATACCATCGTTTCTTCCTGAACTTGATAGGTGTCTTCTTTGTTGTAGGTTCCACAAAAGAAGCTACAAGTTGTTCGATTTTTGTACGCGTCTTGGTAATCTGTATCTCTGCACCCTTGATTTTGGCTCTTGATTTCTTTGCTTGGTCATATGCCTTAGATGCATTATCTTGGGCATTCAATCTAATATCGAGCGACACATCAACATCTTGTAAATGTACTACGATCTCTGCTTGCGACGGAACTATTCTAGTGATTAAGAGTGCCGAGGGATTTCCTTTTTTCTTTCCTTCTTCAATAATTCTCATAATCTCGGACCAAGAGAGTCCGTTGGCTCTCGTACTACTAACTGTTTCAAGAACCTCTTGAACAGTCTGGAAATGATTATAGACCAGTTCCCCCTTTCTCTTACCTTTCTCTGCCTTCTTGGCTAATCGAGATATGCCCTCTTCCTGTTTTTCAACGATCTTTTGCAGTCGCTTACGTTCTTTATCAAGTGCGCTCTGTTCAACTTCGTCCTCTTGTTCTGTTTCTAATACTCCATAGAACTCATCAACTGATTGACTGAAACTGTCAAAGCATCTATGTGTGAATTCATGGTACATCTCGAATTCAAAGGGCGTAAAGGCTACTAGGTCAGGTTCATACTCTTCAACATCATCATCCGGTTCAAAATCCTCAACGATACAGGGTTTAGTTGAACCATCCTTTACTTTCACAATGAATTTCTTTAAGCCAGTTTCAAGATCTACTATATTCTGCTCAGAGAGGTCAACCGCCTTTGTTGTTGGAGCGACACCTGCAAGAGCACAGATTTCCTCACAGCTTTGTGAATCAAGGTTCAATCTAGATGCCAATGTACGAACCATATTCGCCTTTGAATCGGCGATGAGGTCTCTTAGTTTATACTCATCACTTGTCAGTACATCGACACCTCTTGGTGGCGGGAAGAGGTATTTTGCTTTCGGCATAATATCTCGGTCGCGCATCTTCTTGTATCGCCTTGCAACAAAAATATTGTCTTCAGGATCGAGTAGAAGCAAGTTCCCATTACCAAACAGTTCTGCAACTAGTTTGTAGCTTTTCTCCTCATCACCAACCTCTAGAACAAGAATTCGATCCAATTCATGCTGTGTTACCGAGTGAATCCTTCTATCACGTAAATACTTTCGAAGAACAGCACAGAATTTTGGTGGGACCCTTGGAGCAACTCGTCGAAACTCAGTAAGATGAGCGCGAGACCCCGGCTGAATCAGGAGCTGTGAAGTACCTCCGGAGGGGCGATAGAGCTTCAGGACAAATACATCGCCGTACTGGTAAATATTCTTGATGAAGGCTCCTTCTGCAACCTCTTTCAACTCAGGTAGAATAATTCTAAGATCGACGTTACTCATTGATTCTTTCATTGCAGGCTCTTCCAATGACCGAGCGTTTTATAACATGTCGATTGCCGTGAACCAGTCACATGTATTGGTGATGTCGATGGAAGTTCTACGAAATGTCTTTCAACGGTTGTTTAGTAAATGGGAAGGCAAGCCTAATGATCAGCAATACTATGTGAAGATTATGTTTGCAATCATTGCTGCAATTTCATGTGCCGCTGGAGGACAGGCATTCGCTGGAGTTAGAGGACTCATGTTCGGTCTTTTACTCTATGGTCTTAGTCTGTATGTACTTGTGTATCTCCTAGAGGTAGATCCTGAGGACTTGGGTGGCCGACAGAAACTCATTACCGCTACATTACCATCCTACCTTCTTCTCTGGGTGCTCCTCTGGACGGTCCTATACGCATTCGCACTCCCACCAGCCATTCTAGAGGGTTTGGCATTTGGTTAGACGAGAGATTATTGTGAATCTCTCATTATTTCCATTAGATATAATGAAGTAATTGAGTATTTGCTCCATTATTCGTAGTTTAGTCAATTACTTCATGTAGAATTCCCAACATAGATGTGAATAATTGCGAATCACACAATATTTAAAAATGAATAATCCCGAAACCAATTGTTATGCCAAAAGGACCAGATGATAAGGACCGTCGTTTGATCCGTATCTTACAGCGTGATGCAATAACACCCTTCACACACATTGGAAAGGAACTGGATTTACCAGACACGACGGTGCATTT
>DAOWDY010000120.1 GCA_030638785.1 Candidatus Thorarchaeota archaeon | reverse complement strand
GGTCTCCTGAAGACAGCTGACATCATTGCTCCAACGACGATGAACTACGTCAACATGGAGGAAGATGTGAGGGCTTTCTTCCCACAGATTGCAAACTTGCCAAAGAATGAGATTGAGTTCAATCTTAATCGACTCATTAGGGCATATGATCCCTGCATCAGCTGTTCTTGTCATATGACAGAAGTTCAATAGAACCGAAATCGAGGAGGTTATCCTCCTCATTTCCTCTTTATTTTTCAGTACGATTCATAAGTACCTTCACTTGAGAGAAGTATAGTTGATGGAAACAGGACTGTGCAGTGATGACTGTACGAATATTCCTTGTCGATAACGAACCAGCGGTACCAAAGCTTGTCACTATCTATCTAAAAAGCCTCTTAGATGATTTTGAGATTATGACGTCAAATAGTGGCGAGAACGCAGTCGAACGTATTTTACTATTGATACGTGGTGGGTATCATGAAAAAATTCCAGATATCACAATTCTTGACTTGAAGATGCCAGGAATGGGAGGGCTTGAAGCGGCAACCAAACTTTCCCTAATGGGTCTTGAGAACATCTACATCTTTACCGCATATCTCTCTCCAGACCTCATTGAAGAAGCACGTAAGGCTGGTGCAAAGGGAATAATGAAAAAGAGTGAAGGATTCAAGGAAGTAGCACAAAAAATCGCTGATATTGCTCGAAGTATACACAAAGGATAGGATGAATCTATCATCAAAATCCTTTTCAGAAGAGCCCTATCCTAGTATTCGTTAGCCTGAGGAAGCGGAGGTATCTAGGATGGCACGCTCATACTCGAGAATCGCATTTTCATTATTCACAGTATTCTTTGTAGCACTTTTCATTTCTGGAGCTGCATCAATGGCTCAAGCCCAAAGCTTTGGTGTTGATTGGATAGAAGATGATAATCTGCATATTCTACTACTTTTCGATGGTAGATCCGCAGCATCAGCAACATCACAAGAAAACCCCATCACGATACCCCGTGATGCACCAATGGAACTCTATCTGGAGATTAACGTCACAAATGACGCTCCCCTGAATATGAGTGGTGTCATCACGTTTTACTATCAGGGAATACCTGTTCTTCCTATTGAGATTCAGAATCCTGAAACAGGTACAGCTTGGGTTCCTGTTGACCCCACGCTTGGTGTATTACCTGTTACCTATCAGTTCAATTTGAGCGACTATCTATCATTGGGTGACATTGACCTGATGACAGGTATCTATGAGGCTTCTTTGAGCTTCAATTATTATGAGATGGATACTGTAACTCTTGCGAATACTGGCGACCTGCAAACTATTGAAGAACGGTTTTACTTTATTCTCAAAGTTGATAATCCACTGAGTGCAGTGTTCACTGTTGTAGGAGCAATTACTGCAGTTTCAACTGCAAGTGCTGCTGCTGGACTTGGATTCAATTTCAAATCGATATTCGAAGCGATTCAAACTGCTCACAAGGCAAGGAGCATACAGAAGAAGACAGGTCAAATCCGCTCCCTACCTAATCTACTTGTCATCGGTGCGCTCCCAGCACTCTTTTCGATGTTAGCAGGCATGGTAAAGGTAAAGAAGAAGAAGAAGGGTGAAGAGGCGGAACCAGAAGCTGAACCCGATGGTGTTAGTGAATACCTACTACGACAGAGACTTCGTGAGATTGCCCCGCCTGCATGGAAGGGCGATAAGTGTCCTAAATGCAAACGTGATTGGCACAAGAAGACCAATACATGCAAGAAATGCAAAATTGATGAAGAAACAGCACGAAATGAGTATGCTGAGTATCTCTCCACCAAGACTGAGAAGGCTCTCAAAGTTGTTGGGAAGAAGAAGTCTATCTCAATCCAAAAGATGGCGAAGAAGATCAAGACCAATGACTATAACGCTGGAGTGATTGGTGCTGCTATGGTTGACACCGACGTCACTGAGATTCAGAAGATCGATACTCCATTCAAGAGTTTCGTCATCAATATTGGTGGGCTTGTATTCCTTATACTCACTTGGCAACAGCTTCTTGGTGGTGCCGCAAGTCAATTCCAAACAACATTGACTTTGGTGGGTGCAGGTCTGTCTTTGGCTGTGATCATTGCACTCTACTTGGCACGGAAGACCCAGATTGAGAAATTGGCTACTGAGGTAGAAAAAGGCGGCAAGATGATGCCCACTGAGGAGGAACTACAAGCAGCCGAAGAAGATGATGACGACGATTCTCCTCCCTCTCAAGATGTTGCAGATGAGGAAACACCTCCCGAGGAATTCGATGAGACTGAGCCTGAAGTAGAAGAGTCAGAACCTGAGGAAGCTGAGCCTGAAGAACTAGAATCCGAGGAACCAGAAGTATCTGAAGAGATTGCAGAAGAATGGTCCGATGACTCAGAACCTGAATCCGACTCAGAATCATTGACTCCTGAGGAGCTAGATAAGGAACGAATGTAGAATATGAATCATGGTGGCTTTGGGTGATATCACCCACCGCCACCTGATTGACTTATTCTCTTCTAGGTGTATGTTCCTGTTTCAGGACCTTCTCCTCTCACTTTTGACGACATGAATCCTGGCGCCTTCAATATTCTTGAAGAGAGGAATGGTATCACAACCAAGAAAAGCACCGGGATTCTGATGGGTTGAGAAGCAACCAATTCAATTCTTGCCATTGGTAAGAGTGATTAAGGAACATCTGCTCGATTTTGCTAGGAGCTAACTTCCATGGTTGAGCACATAGCCATTATCGGATGTGGAGCTGCTGGTGCTACAGCAGCAATGCAGGCAAGAAAATTCAATCGTAACGTTAAGATTTCTGTATTCAACACAGAGAAGTATTCACAGTACTCTCGTTGTGGTCTACCCTATACAATCTCAGGTAAGGTTCGTGAATTCGAAGACCTAGTACTAATGGCACCTGAGAATTGGAACACCATCAAAGTAGACGCCTATCTTGGTTCAAGTGTGACGGAGATTGACCACAAGAAGAGAACTCTATCTTACGAGGGTTCTGATGAAACAGGTAGCATAGAGTACGACGCATTGATATTTGCCACAGGAGCGGAAAATGCTGACCCTCCTATCAAGGGGTTGGACAAACAACGTGTGTATGGTCTTCGAACATTGGATGATGCAAAGGCTCTAGCTGCTGAAGCTGATAAGGTGAAGAATGTAGTTGTCATTGGGGGAGGTCTTGTAGGAATGGAAACCGCCGAGGCATTTCATGAACGTGGTGCACATGTTACGGTGGTTGAGTTTCTACCCCATATACTCCTCGCTATGGTCGATCCAGATATGGCTGCAATTGTAGAAGAACACTGCAGGGAGCACGGCCTTGAGATTCTCCCGAATACTGCTGCACAGGAGATAATTGGCGACAGCTCTCCAAGCGCGGTTTTAGTTCAAGATAGAGGAACAAATGAGGTTAAGGAAATACCAGCAGATATTGTCGTTGTGGCGACAGGAGTTAGACCCATAACACAACTGGCAGAGTCTATGGGAATTGAGATTGGTACTACTCGAGGAATCGTCACCAACGAGAAGATGATGACCAATATCGATGGTGTCTATGCCTGTGGTGATTGTGCTGAAAATGTAGAGTTCATCACACGCAAGCCAATGGCTGGTGGGCTTGGCACAGTTGCAGTTCGTCAGGCTAGAGTTGCAGGGATCAATGCAGCGGGTGGAGATGTGGAG
>DAOWDY010000102.1 GCA_030638785.1 Candidatus Thorarchaeota archaeon | reverse complement strand
GAATAGAACAGCCTTGAAGAGCCACCAGAAGTTTTGGATTACAAGAAGCCAAATGAAATCAACCAAGTTTTCAATCCAAATAACAATTTCATGAAGGAATCCCCAGATCCAGGCAACTATACCCCAAAGCCAAGCTGGAATACCAGCAAGCCACTCAAAGATATCAAATTGAAATTGTAACATCATTCCAACTCCCATTATCGATCCCACCATCCTGGATATGGGTCAAGACTTCCAAACACTACAATAAAGTCTGCAAACCTCACCCCTGGTACAAGATGCTTCAGTGAGTAATACGAGTTGAAGCACGGCCCGCGAATCTTAACACGATAGGGAGTCTGAGCCTTTTCAGTTGTTTTTAACCAGACGGTACTAATTCCACGCGTGCCTTCTACACGACCATAGGCTTCACCTTCAGGGAGCCTATTGGCTTTCGACCTTGCCTTTGGATCAATTATATCACCCTCAGGCAGTTGTTTCAATAATTGTCTAATAATGTCAACAGAGGTTTCTACCTCTTTGAATCGCTGAACCATTCGGTCAAATGCATCGCTCTCTCCAGGATGCTCTTTGCTCTCTATAATTGGTACATCCCAATCTACTAGATCGTATGCAAGATTCGGATCAGGCGAATCCTTTCTCAAGTCCATTGGAATACCGCAAGCCTTGATGTTCGGACCAGATAGGCCCCATTTGATTCCTTGCTCTGCAGTGTATTGTGCGATTCCCTCAGTTCTCATTCGGAATACTGGACTGCCCATCAACATATCCTCAAACTTGGACATGTTGCTTTCCATTCGTTCGATTGCCAGTTCAAGAACACTGATCGACTTCTCTGTAAAGTCATATCTCACGCCGCCAGGTGTGTTGTAAGATACCGCATGACGTGAGCCTGAGAGCTCCTCGAATGCATTTAGGAACCACTCTCGGTCAACCCATGGCCAGATGAGCATTGCAAAGAATCCAAGTTCTGCGGAAAATTGGCCCCACCAGAATTGCAAAGAGTGGATTCGACTAGCCTCCATCATAATTGTTCTCATGATCTTGGCTCTTTCTGGAACCTCTAGACCAGCGATTTGCTCCACTGCTGTGACGTAAGGATATTCTGCAAGAAATGCCTCAAGCATACAGAGTCGCTCCATGATTAGAGAACCCTGTCTAAAATTCCTGAATTCCATGACTTTCTCAGCAGATCTATGGAAGTAACCTGCATGAGGTTCACACTCCACAACGTAGTCACCAACCAATGTGAGTTTTGCAGCCCAACCATGTGCCGAAACATGCTGTGGACCAAACCAGATCTCAGTCGTTTCGTCAATGATGTCTGGGCTCATTCAGTGGCACCTCCTTTCGGGGGTCTAGGTTTGGGCTGTGGTAGACCAGATTCAGCTAACCGTGAACGGTCTGTTTTGAAGCGCTTTCGCAAGGGGTATTTTCCTTCTAGCTCTTCAGGAAGTAATAGTAGACTAAGATCCGGGTTACCTTCAAATTTGATTCCGTACATTTCATGGGTTTCTCGTTCATGCCATTCTAGACCAGATATAATATCTGACACAGTTTCAATTGATGGATCAGGTCCATCTAGCGACACACGAACTTGACACAGGAAGTTGTTAAGATGCGACCAGAACATGTAGATGACTTCGTACTTGTCTTCCTCCAAGTCAATCCCAATCACAGATTCAGGGAATAGCATCTGAACTGATTCCGTAAGTAGCGTTACAATATCACGTATCTTTTCTTTGGGAGTCACGAATTCAACATGACTTTCATTCAGCATCTTTGCTTCAATTTCGGGAAGGTCAGATTGTACTTTGCGAACAAGTGCAGTGATAGAGATTAGGTCGATGCTACTCATTCTATGCAACCTCCTCTTTCTGTACAATACTGAGATCTACTGTTCCATATCGTCTGTTGTACATCAGCATTAATACAAGTGCTAATGCAGTATGTGCCGCGGCAACTGAGATGACAAGTATGATCAATCCTTGAGCAGTGAATGAGAAAGCTCCACCGTATACAGCAAATGCAACAAGAGCAAGGTTCACTCCGTTGCCCATAATCTCAGCACCAATGAGGATACGAATCAGGTTCTTCTTGACAATCATACCGTAGGCGCCCAATCCAACCAGCATAAATGCAACAACCAGATACCAGCTTAGTGGAACCATTTAGTTAGCCGCCTCCTCAGATGTTTCTTCGGTATCCACAACTTCTGTTTCAGCTTCGGGTTCTGGTGAGGGTTTCGCTTCAACACCAAACTCACCAGTAATACTACTCATTGCTTCTGCTTTCTCCATTTTAAGAAGGGCAACTGCACCGACTAGAGTTGTTAATATGATTAAAGCTATAATTTGAATGTACACACCATGGTCCTGCCAGAGCCACTCTGCTAGGCCCTGAAGGCTTTGAGATTGTTCGGGCACTCCTTCGGGAATTGTTTCTGGCCATGGAAAGATTAGAGCAAGTCCTCCAGATATTGCCATAATGACTCCAGAGAGGATGAGACCCATCGTTCTAACACGCCCGGTTGCAAAGGTTTCCAATGAGCTGTCTTGGGCTCGAGGTAGAAGTAGAACTCCAAATATTATGAGAGCACTAATACCACCTGTATACACTGCAATCTGCATACCTGCAATATATGGAGCATCAAGAAGTAAGAAGAATCCAGCCACAGCACTGGCCATGAAACCAAAGAAGAACACAGCGTAGACAATGTCCTTGTGTTCTAGTGCGAGATAAGCTAGAGCGAGAACTAGGGCCGCAATCAAGAAGAATTCAAATTGCTCAAAGAGATCAAGTACTGGTTGTAAGTCCTGCATCATTTTCACCTTCCAATTCAATGATGAGTGGCCTCTTTCCTAGCGGCCTTTGCCTCCCTGTAAAGTTCAAGGGTTTCTTGACCCGAGAGGGAAGCCTGTGGTAGAACCTTCAATACAAATCCAATTCCACCCATAATGATTAGCACGAAAATTATAGTCTGCCAGACGATGAGTGCTTCTAACCTAAACGTTGAAGCGGCTAGTAACCAGAGAAAAGCGCCCATTACATCCACGACTACAAACAGTACTGTATAGATGATGTAGTTGTAGGGATATGATATACGTGCAGGACCGATAGGCTCCTCTCCACATTCATATGTGGATGTCTTCTCTGAATTTTGAAGGACATGGGGTCTCAAGACCCATGAAGCAAGCAGCATAATAATTACAAGAATCATAGCAAATAGGGCCCATATGATAACAGGTAAGAAATCTATGAATAACCTCATGGTCTTATACCATCCTCTCTGGCATTCTCCCAGATGTGTCTGAAACTCACATGATTAAGGGTTTCACCGTTCACCGTGCGGTAAAAGTGTTCCCTTACCATGTCATATCCAAACCTCTGGTTTTCGATCGCTACTGTCTAAGTAACAGAATGTACTCCAAGAAGAAGGAGCCTCTCCGCACGATGGCGGGTTGATATCCTGCGTTTTTAGAGTGATACATACCTGTAACTTAGAGCGCCGGTAAATAATGGTATATTAAAAACGCTTCGAATTATTGCTCTCAAAGAAGTTAAATAATGTAGACGACCATGCCAGTGCTAGATTTACACCTACTAGATAACAAGGTGATTTGCTTGAATGACGAAGGCGGTTTCTTCTATTATCTCGCGCTCCTCGCGGGAATGTTCCTGATCGGAGCATATCTGTGGTTAATAATGATAGTTCCTACATTTAGTCAGATGTTCCAGCTAATACTGCTGCTATCGGGCATCCTGCTTGTTGTTGTGGCGATGTCGTTTGTCTATGCTAGAACACGTTCATCCAGAATTGGTCTGACAGTTGCGACAGGAATCCTTGGAGGAATCCATGGTTATCTTGATTTAGCATTATATGGCTGGTTTGTGGGATTAGTTCTATTCGCCTGGATGGCCTTTGGTCTAATACTGGCTGTTTCGGCGTATAATTGGTTATACGAATAAGGGAATACTATTCGGTAGCCTCTGAAGGGGCTACCGTAGATTCCTCACTTTCTGTTTCTTCTTTGGGCTCTTCAGTTTTAGCTACTTCCACGGATGGAGTTTCTTCCTCTGGTTCGGGTTCTGGAACTTCTAATGGAGGTCCATAACTAAGCTTACTAACATCCATGATTCCAGGAGTCATACTATCCTCATATGATGCCATCATTGAGAATCCACCTGCTACCAGTATTGCTGCGCCAATAGACCAGCTTGCATAGAAAGCAGTATCTGTTAGAGACCATGAATAGGTCACGAAAAAGAGCAGGTAGAACATGCCTACAACACCACCCAATGCGAGCATATTCATCTTCACTCTGCTGCGATCGGGTTTCAAATAGCCTATGAAGAAGAATACCATGAGAAGCGGAGGAAGTGCCAACCAGACGAACTGGAGGAAATCAAGAACTAACCACCCAAATGTGGTTTGATAAAAGAAGTGGAAGTAGTACGAACTCAGCAGGAGTACTCCAAGCCAAAGCAGGCAATACTGATCCGCATCTTCACGTATCTTGCTCATTGCATCATCCCCATTGAGTCTTGGTTCTCATACCTCATCTGCCAATGTGTTGTTCCTGCTCTGATCTTATTCTGAAGAATCATGTGAGCCCTGACAAAGTCAGCTGGTTTTGGAGGACACCCTGGCAAATAGACATCAACGGGTACAACCTTCTCAGGCGGTGTCATCAATGAGTATCCGTCCCAAAACATTCCTCCTGAGGCAGCACACTGACCGAAGGAGATGACGAACTTAGGTTCGGGCATCTGCTCGTAGATCTTGCGAAGCCTTGGAGTCATCTTCTTTGTGAGTGAACCGGAAATCCACAGGACATCAGCCTGTCTTGGACCGAAGAGTGGAAGCATTCCAAATCGTTCAATATCCCAACGGGAAGCTACTGCTGCGGCACCGTCAACCATACAACATCCGAGACCGAACTGAACTGGCCATGGGCTGTGGCCACGACCCCAGCGTAGAACATATTTGAGTGGCGGGATATTCTGAAGCCATTTGAGAAGTATCGGTGCGATCCTACCCCATCCATTCCTGAATAAGTCGTAGAAAATCCACATGAAGTACTTACCAAACTTAAGAATCATAGGCAACCAGAAGGCAAAAATCTTTCCTGGATTGGAAATCTCCTTGGGATCAACCTTGAGCTTCGTCGCCCGTATTTTTGCCAATCTCCGTTTGCCAAAGTAAATCGGAGCATAATTGGCGAACCAGATACCTGTGCTGTGAGGATGTCCGCCGTGTCGTTGTGCAATCTTGAAAATAACAAAACTCTGTGACCAGGAGAGCATGAAGAAATGTCGTCGTTCGTCTTCTAGGAAATAGCCCATCATGGTGACAGCATTCAGAGAGTTAACATAGCCATCAATACCTGCATCAGCTGAGGCCTGCTCAAACTGGAAATCATCCAATATGGCAGTAAGGTTCTCTAAAGGAGCAAAAGCTTGACCGACTACAAGTGTGGGGCCTGATTTCTTGATTCTCATGGGGTAGAAGCGGTCGTGCCATTCATGCTCTGCGACATGTTCATCGTATATTGTACCCCTGTAGTCTTCTGCGACATGCTTGACGACCTCAAAGCCTTCTGCAATCTCGTCTTCGTCTCCCTCGTATGCAACCATCAAGGTACAATGATGAACTGGGAATGGGAACTTCTCTTCTGAATCCCACGATTTCTTCTTCAAGTCAGTGTACTTGCTCTCTTCAAATTTAATGGTAAAGGGTAGCGGTCCCTTCTCGAGAATAGTCTCGATAGCGTGGACCATCTGGTAGTTCTCTGCAAAACTTGCAACAATCACTTTGATAGGGACAAGGGGTTTGATCTTCAGCTTGATCTTCGTAATGATACCAAGGATACCTTCTGTATCGCAGAACAAGTCTGTGTCTGATGAGCGAATTATCTTTCCAGTTGGTAGGACAACTTCCATCTCCAAGACATTCTTGTTGATGTTACCGTACTTCAATGAACCAATACCATCCCCGCCTTGTGCAACCCATCCGCTGATTGTTGCTGCAAGACCAGATGATGGATAGCAGCGAATGTCCATTCCTAATCGATTCAAATGATGTTGGAGATTGGACCAGGACATACCTGGCTCGACAAGGACATATTCCTCCTCCTTGTTGACTTCTAGAACGTTGTCCATTTGTCTGATGTCAACGATGATTCCTCCCTTTCGAGGAATCGAACCGCCATACCCTGATGTTCCTGCTCCACGAGGGACTAAAGGTATTTTCTCATCATTCGCAATTTTATACAGTTCTTGGATTTCTTCAGGAGTAACGGGTTGAACGAGTGCATCTGGCTTGTTGTTCATAAGCCAACCAACTTGCTTAGGAAGGGCACCTACGTCTGTTGATTGGATTAATAGCTCATGCTTCTCAGTAATGAGCCGGTCTCCGAAGACTTTTGACAATTTGTCAACTTGTTTTCTCTTGAGTCCCATGGGAGATATCTCCGCGTATACGGTGCTGATACCCTTTGACAGCCGGACAGATATATGTACCATAAAAACCTAGCGAGTAGTCGGATTTTCCCATTCTTGTAACCGCCCAGTTGCATACTCTATGTTTCCAGATTGAGGAGATGATTCTCGGCCGCCAACTTTTGTATCGCGATATCTACTGCTACAACAAGAAGTTGTAGTTGTGGAATACCTTGCGAGATATTAGCATCATGTAGTGGTTTTATCACATCATTATTGTGCATATGTGATATAATAACAGATAGTAGCTCGGAGTTGAATTGTTATCTTTTGGAACTAGAAAAGACTATTAAGACGAAATATTGCAACCCCTGTACTTTGACTAGCATCTTGTAAAGGAGATTTTGAAACTTTGAGTCGCATCAATGGCAAAACCAAAATGAAGTTCCTCGTTGTTCTTGTTGGTCTGACAATAATACTCATTGGAGCTTCTAATGGATTAGCCAAACCTGGATATACAGCTGAATGTGGTACTTGTCACACTACTCAAACCTTAGTAATTTCTTCAAACGCAACTGGCACAGTAAACGCTGAAGTAGGAACTCCATTTACATTAGTTATCGATGCATCAGGAAGTACATCAAACAAGGATGAAGATTTTGCGATCAGTGTTTTAGGAGGTTGGGCTGACAATGATCAATTCTCATTCACTGATACAGAAGTATTGGATAATGGTGCAGGTGATCTAAATGCGGCTCAAAAAGAAATTCAGGCATCTGTTTCATTCACTCCCGTAGCTGCAGGATCTTGGACTCTTCGTATTTGGTGTGCTGCAAAGGGAGGTTATTCGAAGAGCCTTGATGTATCAGTATCAGCCATTGTTTCAGACTCGACACCTCCAACAATTGACAACCCAGGAGATGCAACAATCTCAGAGGGACAGGTAACAAGCATTACTTGGAACCCTTCGGACTCGAATCCAGACAGCTATGAAATATTCAACAACGAGGTGTCTTGGTTGAGTGGTTCATGGGATGGATCACCAATATCGGCTCCTCTTCAATCGCTCTCATTAGGTACACATAACATCACACTTGCTGTCTACGATGTCAATAATAATTGGGCATCAGATCAGGTTGATGTTACAGTTAATGATGATACTCCTCCAACCATCGATTCGCCAAGTGATGTTCTATACGATGAAGAGCAGATTGGAAATACAATTACATGGAATCCAGATGATTTACACCCTGCAAGCTATG
>DAOWDY010000229.1 GCA_030638785.1 Candidatus Thorarchaeota archaeon | reverse complement strand
GTTCCTTAGACAATTCCAGTTCTTCTTCAGGAATCAAAAACGATCTCCGTCCTTGATGGGAGTGTTTCATTATTACATTCAGTATTAAAACATATCAGATTGAATACTATCAACTCTAGATGTTTTGTTCGTTTTCAATGGGATTAGAAATTTCGATTACACAGATACTTCTAGACCTGTGTTGAACCAAAAGAAGATGAATGAAAAAAGAAGAGCGAACCCAGCCATTGTGGCTGGGCTCCTTTCGGTCTTACCTCTCGGCCTGAACTCGACTGATGAAACTCAATAAGAAGCAGGGAGTAAGCTTACTGTAATGGCGGTCGCCTTCGTCGTGTCCATCATTCTGGTCTTTGCATCTAGGTTCGATTGTAGAAGGTGAGAAAGTTAGTACAAGGAATGTTGGAACTAGCTTCTTGTGCTTTGGATAAATGGGCGTGTCTTTGTGTGTTTCTCTTCCCATCGCCTTCGTTCCAATCTGAGTCTGAATAGATCAACATCTTTGTAGATGAGTCCCTCTTCCTTTTCTGGGATTTCATATTCTGTTCGTTCCCGCTCAGGAGTGTAAATTAGGGATTTTCCATATTCGGCAATATTGGCAAAGAAGCAATAGGCATAGATTGAGCGTCGCGAATCGAAGTGGGCGGCTTGAAAATCTGCTGTTACCGGCGTGAAAGCTGGGTTTAGGATGATATCAATTGGTGGTTCGCTGTTCTTCAATTCAACACGCAAATCGAGGTCCAGAAAATCTCGACAAATGACGATGGCAATCCGCCCGTATTCTGTGTCTGCTACAGTGATTTGGTGAGGGAGCGCATCTACCTTAATTCCTTCTTCAATTCTGTTTCCTGTAAAATGGATGACTGCTGGGATGTGTTTCTCCTGCTCCCACAGGTTCCCCTCTGGGCTGAAAACATGGCTGATGTTTCTACTGGTCTGGGGGTCATGAAAGGAGCCAGGTATAATGTACATCTTGTATTGTGAAGCGAGATCTAACATCGTTTGATGAAGTGATTGATAACTCAAATCGATGCTCAATTCTGGGAAAAGAAGTATGTTAACCTTGTTCTCTGCAGCATGTTCGACTAGTTCGATTACGCGATTCTTAATCAGTTCAGCTTTCTCTTCTTGTAGACTAAAGATACCAGGAGATCTCTCAAAGTAGAATTCTTCCAGAAAATTGCCACTTTGGCTCAAACCAACCTGTGCGATTCCAACACGACAAGATTCAACGGGAGTTTCATGCCGCTTTTTCAGAAGGTCTTTGTGTACAAGCTTGAACTTCCTTACTGACTCGAATTTCTTCTCCAAAATGGTCGTCACTGTATCGGTGATATACTCCTTCAATCGTAGCATCTCAATTTGCTCTTGGATTGATGAATTCTTAACAAAGAGAGCCTTCCATTCCTCCACCTGACTTGAAAGTTGTTGTTGCTGTTTGTCGATTTTATGGGAAAAATGGGCCAACCCTTTTTCGTCTGCAATTGTTCGAGCTTTGTCAAGGAGGTTCTTTGCTTGGTCAACGTCACCTTCAATCACAGCCAGCTTCGCTTGTAAAAGAAATAGCCACATGAGAGATGTAATTGAACGCTGCTTATTTGTGGTCCTTGAAATTCTTTCTAATACATCTTGAAGTTCTTGGAGAACAGCTTCTTCTCCATAGAGTTTCAATTCATCTAACAGCAACTCACTGAGGTTTACTTGTATGAATAACTCGAGTTCATAATCAAACTTCTCATTGATGACTTCCTCGTAAAGCTCTTGGGCTCTTGCCTTGTCCTTAGCTCGTGGTTTGTGTTGTAGAATATACGCTTCTACGGTTTTACTGAAGACATCCAACCAAGGATACTGATTGGCTGTTTGTCTAATATCCTCTAAGTGTTCCTGAAGTTGATTCGTTTCCCCCATCTCGATTTTTGCATAGACACTGTACAAATTGGCTACTGTGATTTCATAGTCGATGACAGTATTCTTAAACTTGCACCTTGATTTGTGTAGGTTCAACCCCTTTTTGAGAGTCTCAACCGCCTCTTCCAGTCGATTTTGATAGAGATATATGACTCCAATATCACGGAGCGTGACACAAATACTGTGAGGTAAGGGTTGATTCGTTTCCACAATCTCTTCAAAGGTGGTCAAGACTTTATGATAATACGTGAGTGCTTTGTCAAACTCTCCTTTGCTCCGATAAACTGATGCAATCAAAGTGTGTATAAATGAGAGGCCCTCACTGTGGTTTATCTCTTCGAAAATCTGTTCACCAATGGCTGCGTAATGTGCAGCTTTGTCTAGCTCTCCCATATAGAAATAGATGAATCCAATATTGAAATTCGACCATCCAAGATACCTTTTCTCTTCAAGTTTCTCACTGATTCTCAATTGATGGTTAGAATACTTGAGAGCTTCATCCAACAAACCTTGTGCTCGATAGATCCAGCTGATATTGATTATTTGGATAAGTTGCTCGTACTTGTCATCAACCTCTTCGAATAATGCTGCACTTTGTTCATAGCATTCCATTCCTTTGTGTTGATCCCCGGTTATTATTTGGAGCATGCCTTTTGTGGATAATAGGTGGCCCTCCCACCTTTTGACACTTGCTCGTTCTTTTTTGCTCATTATATCCAAGAGGTGATCACTCGGATCGATTTCGCTGAAAGCATCAAGATAGCTGTTCATTCTAAGTGAAATCAGAATCTTCCCAATTCTTGCGATGAACTCTTTGGATGGCTTCAATCCCTCTTCAGAAAGAACGTCATCAATAACTGCTAGCGCATCAGCGAAATTTTTCTGTTTAGAGAGAATAAGCCCCTTGTAGGTTTGCCCCTCAATTCTATCCACATCAGAAAGTCGGAGAATCTCCTGCAACGCCTCTTTGAAGTCCCTTTTTAGTATCATTTCTCGAATTCGGTTTAGCGTCATTCCTACTTCCACTCCTGAGAGGATTCCCTAGGACCAGAATTTATCCGGATAGTGATTCTGTATTCTTTGTATTTAATTTTTCGACGCATCAAACCCTCAATGAAACTCCCCCTGCGAATTAGAAATGTCTTAGACATGATGTAATAGTAAAAATAGAGAAGTGAACCCAGCCATGCTTTGGCTGGGTATCCACCTACACTTACCTCTCGGCCTGAACTCGTTTTATCTCAGCGATAATCTCAGGAAGTATTGCAAAGATATCGCCTACGATTCCATAGTCCGCCATCTCGAATATTGGGGCTTCTGGGTCTTTGTTGATTGCAACTATGATCTCACTTGAGATTATTATAACCATTAAGAACGACGGACAACTAATTAGCGCTTAGACATACATGTTCATGGTTCCATAGATGAATCACGATCACAGAGATGCTGAATTCTTTAGAAATTGGCTACGTCATAGGTACAATTACTTCACAGTACTAGCCATTGTAGCAATCATGATTGCTATAATCGGAATAGTATCTATCCTCTATATCTATGTAACAACGGGGTCGAATATTCTATTTCCAAGCTGCTTTGAGCTTGAGTGGGCTTCATCCATTTCTTAGAATCATTGAAAGGAGTTTGAAAAAGAAAAAGAGAGCCAGCCTTAGAAGGCTGGTCTAATATTCGTTCTACCTCTCGGCTTGAACTCGCTTGATCTCTGCGATAATTTCAGGAAGTATCGCAAAGATATCGCCAACGATACCATAGTCAGCAATCCCAAAGATTGGAGCATCTGGGTCCTTGTTGATGGCGACGATTATTTCTGAGGTGCCCATGCCTGCAAGCAATAAGGTTTGACCTGTTCATGAGAATGGCTGTGATTACTATGTGTATAGACATGCCCATAATTCTTTATCAGCAGCAGCAACATTCAGTATGCAGGGTTTGGAGATTGTCAGGATTCATGCGTTGTCTGGCGGCTATCGTAGTTGTGCTAGTTGTGTGTTCCCAGTCACTAGCTATATCAAGTGAAATGAAGGATGTAGTTATTTCAACTTACGACAAGCAAGCAAGCCTATCTAACGTTTTTGAAGATCATAATCCCATTAGTATCCGTTCTAATCTAGATTTCATATCTCAGGGATGGAATGGAGAAGGTACTATATCCAGTCCATATGTCATTGAAAATCTCAACATAACAACTGTGGACGAGTGCATTTCTATCTCAGATACATCAGCACATTTCATAATTAGAAACTGCTTCCTACGCTCTACAGAAGGATATCAGGGATATGCTCTACATTTCAACAATGTTTCGAACGGCACAATCGAAAACTGTACGCTTACATCTTTTGGAATGTGGAGTGCGGCAAATTCTGACATGTTGACTTCAGGTACTGGTGCGATGATAGAAAACTCTGAAAACTGCACGTTAAGAACTAGTACAGTTGGAGCAAATGGCGAGGGTCTATTAATTACGGCCAGTTCAAATCTTGTTATAGGGTGCAATATAATTCGTGATAATGGTATTGGGGTACAAATATCTACTACAACCAATTCAATCTTTGAAGATAACCTGTTTCTCAATAATACAGAGGGAATATGGACCAGCTATCTAGACTCGTGCACTTTTCGAAATCAGACTATCAATGCTCGGAGTATGGGAATGTTGATACGATACTCCACGAATCTAAGCATATATGAGAATACATTCCAATCCTGCGGGATTCGGTTTTGGGGAGTAACTAATACAATTGCATTGAACCATCTAATCTTCGGAAACACAGTGAATAATCGACCTTTGGAGTATATATACGCTCTATCAAATGCTAAAATCAATGGTGAAGAGTTTGGTCAAGTAGTATTAGCAGATTGCAATAATATCACACTTTCAGATGTTAATGCTGGAAATGCTTCGTGTGCTATTCAAATAATTCTGTCCACAAATTGTGTTATTGCTAATTCTACGATATTTGATAACTCCAGAGAAGGTATCTTCGTTTACGAGTCAAGCAATTGTATAGTTCGATCTAGTACGCTGTTCAATAATCTATACGGAATTAGGATTGAAGCATCGTCTGGAATTACTACTGAAAGAAATATGTTTCAATTCAATATCAGAGCAATCTCGGTCTATGAAACAGACAATCTTCTCATTCAAGGAAATGAGATTCTAAATTGCTCATATGCAAGTATCAAGGTATCAGACTATTCATCATCTGTAATCATCGAGAGCAATCGGATTGAAAATAGTACTTTTGGAATAATAATTCAATATTCAGATACAGGAATAATCAGAGAGAATTCTGTATACGATTGTAGTGAGGTTGGAATTGTTTTGAGTAATGAGGCAGTGAATTTCAGAGTATTCTACAATCTCATTGGTTGGAATACAATGAATGCTCGTGATGATGAAGGAGATAATGTATGGGATGATGGGATTAATAGAGGGAATAATTGGACAGATTATTGTGGCACTGGAGTGTATTCAATATCTGGATTGTATGATGGTGCTGTAGATAGGTATCCTTCATTTCTCTATGATCCAACTCGTCCAAATGTCACAGCACCACCATGTGGTGATACGAATACATTGTTTCTTATCTCTACATTCACTATTTCAATCGCTGTTGTTGCTGTGGTGGCATTCATTCTTTGGAAAAGAAAACAAGGTATATCTCTTTAGTAGAGAGAATGATGAATCAGGTTGTTTTGGAAAATAGAAGAGTGCCCAACCACAAAGGCTGGGCTTCTTTGATATTCTATCTCTCAGCCTGAACCCGCTTGATTTCAGCGATTATTTCAGGTAGTATTGCAAAGATATCGCCAACGATACCATAGTCAGCAATCCCAAAGATCGGAGCATCTGGGTCCTTGTTGATGGCGACGATTATTTCTGAGGTGCCCATGCCAGCGCAATGTTGAATCGCGCCTGATATTCCAAGAGCAAAGTAGAGCTTGGGTGAAACGGTCCTTCCTGACTGACCAACTTGTTGTGTCGGTGGAAGCCAGCCTAGGTCAACAATTGGTCGAGAACCACCAACAGCAGCATCCAGCAGCTTTGCCAGTTCTCTAGGAAGTTCAAGATTGGCGGGTTCTTTGATACCACGGCCACTGCATACAACAATATCGGCTTCTTCAACGGATATCATTCCCTCGGTAATCTCTGAAACCTTCTCCATAACTCGTGTACGAATCTGCACTGGGCTGATTTTAATCTCGACCTTCTCTATCTCACCGGTCCGTGAAGTATCGCGCTCGGTTGGCTTGAAGACGTTTGGTCGCACAGTGGCCATCTGTGGTCGTGTGTAGGGACAGAGAATCTCAGCCATGATGTTACCACCAAAGGCTGGACGAGTCTGTACTAACTGTCGCTCGTCGTCTATATCGAGTCCCGTGCAGTCTGCAGTCAGTCCGAGCTGAAGCCTTGCTGCAACACGAGGCGCAAGGTCTCTGCCATTACTTGTTGCACCATAGAGAACGATGGCTGGTTTTCTAGGAGTTATGAGTGATACAACTGCGATTGTATACGCATCTGTAGTGTACTCTGCAAGTATCTTATCATCAACAACCAGAACCTTGTCTGCACCCTGATGGATAAGGGACTCAGCAAGTCCTTCAACTTCATGTCCAATCAGTAATGCAACAACTTTCTCACCAAGTTTGTCAGCAAGTTCACGGCCCTTTGTGACGAGCTCGTAGGAGAAACTTCTTAGTCGCCCATCGTGGGGCTCACAAACTATCCAAACGTCCTTGTACTGTGCGATTGCCTCTTTGTCGATAATCTGACGTTCAATGAAGATAGCGTCTGCAGGACAGACCTCTTCGCAAGAACCACACAAGACACACTTGTCAAGGTCGAACTTGACCTTGTCATCGTCCTTCTCAATAGCTCCAAAGTTACAGGACTTGGGGCATAACATGCAACCTGTGCATTTATCTCTGTCAAAAATTAGACCCATTCTTAGAACGCCCCCTTCTGCAGTAGGAACTCGACGAGTTTCTTCGCTACTTCCTTTGGATCATCTGCCTCGACAATAATTCCACCAGCCTTCTTTGGTGGTGGGAATACTTTACGGACTGTTGTGGGAGAGCCTTTGAGTCCCAATCTGTCCTCTTCAACACCAAGAGTTGCTGCGGTCACAACCTCGAGGGGCTTTTTCTTTGCCTTCATAATGCCCATAATGTTCGGCAATCGTGGTTCATTGAGCCCCTTGGTTGCCGTCAAGAGCACGGGCATCTTTGCTCGAATAACCTCATAGCCCTCATCGTTTTCTCTATGAGCTATGACATGCTTTCCATTATCATCAATCTCAAGCTTGCGTACATAACATATCTGGGGAATACGAAGAATCTCAGCAATCTCTGGACCTACTTGAGCAGTATCTCCATCAATAGCCTGCTTACCACAAATAACAATGTCATATTCCATTTTCTTAATCTGCTCTGCAAGAGTTAATGCTGTCACCCATGTGTCAGCACCTGCAAAGATTCGATCGGTCATGTGAATGGCTTTATCCGTACCCATTGCCATAGCCTTGTACAGCACATCAACAGCCTGGGGCGGGCCCATTGTGATGACTGTCACTTCACCTTCGTATTTTTCCTTAAGCCTAATGGCCTCTTCTACAGCCAATTCGTCAAATGGATTCAAGATGCTAGGTACGCCATCCCGAATTAGCGTGCCTGTTTCTGGGTTTACTTTTACGTCAGCAACCTCTGGTACTTGTTTCACAAGAACAATAATCTTCAAACTTCCACCACCGTTTGGTTACGAAATCTTCCCGTTGAGCAGTTGGAGCACATTATAAGCTATGCGCATGTGCTGATTTATTCTCAAAAAAGTGTGTAAGGAGTAATCTACCAGTTCCAGAGGTATCTTCACGTTACACTCACTAAAGATTCCGAGATATTCCAAATGGAACTTTTTGTGTAAGTTACGCAATGCTTTTATCTTATTCAATAGTGATACGATTCTGAATTACAGACCAGTTGTGGTTATGTTTAATTCCACAGCAAAACAGAGGTTACAACTTTGGGCAAGGAAAAAATTCTTGGTGCGCTTATATTCATCTTCGCGCTTCTCGTGCTTATCTACTACACTTGGGGGTTACTTAT
>DAOWDY010000141.1 GCA_030638785.1 Candidatus Thorarchaeota archaeon | reverse complement strand
TCAAGTCCGGAGTAAGATAAGAGGGTGGAAGTGAATGAACAGGAATGTTTCCCGACTTGGACTAACAATGGTGGTAGTGGCACTCTTAGGGGTGTCACTCTCCACTCCCCTTGTCACAACAGTTGATACTACATCTGTTGTGAATCCCTTTGTTCTTACAGCTGACTATGGCCACATTGATGATGTTCCCTATGTCTGGCAGGAAATCAATGGTTATTGCTATTGGTCTTCTGTGGACATGGCGCTACAATACATCGATATTCCATATGACCTCTACCAGTTCTTTGCTGCTTCAGGGCTTGGATTCTCAGCAGCGTATATCATGATTGAAGATACTCAACTGTTTATGTCTGGATCTTCATTCAGACAACAACAAAATGTCCCAGTATTCTGTGATTTGCTAGGAATAGACCACAAGGCGTACTTTGACTCAAATTCCGAATGGATTCAAGTTGCTGAACCACTTTGGCTTGAAGCAGATTTCGACATTGAGTTAATAGATGGTTCAGAGGCAGCCTTTGAGCAGCTTCGAAACACAATTGACGAGGGATATCCAGCCGTTCTATGGGTTGATCCGTATTGGTTACCAGCGGTAGATTATGCTGAAATGCGTCAATACATCTACCCTCAAGATCCCGCAGCCCCTAGCTCAGGACATGCAATAGTAGCAGTTGGGTACAATGACACAGCTCAGACTGTTGAGATCATGGATCCAGGTGTTGGTGCTTTTGGATCAAGATATGGATATCCTGATGATGGAAGGTGGCACTATACTGCGAACTATTCTACTTTAGATGTAGCATGGAACACTCTTGGATACGGGCAAGTTGTCTTCAAACCAAGTGAAGAAATAGTTCAGAATCAAGAGGAGCGTATCGGCAATCATATTGTAGATCGTCTTCTAGGTAATACCACTTCATACGCACCTGACTTGGACGATCTATTCTTCGCAAGCTTTGGTGAAGTTGCATTTAGAGGTCTTTCACTAGACACTACAGTCAATGGAATCCTAAACTACATTGATCAGTTCGATGAAACGATAGATAGAGAAGACATTCTTCGATTTACAGGTTATTCTCATGAGTTGTTCATGAGCATGCAGTATCCTGCATATCGTGGTGCATTAGAATCTCTACCATCCGTTCTACCCTCATATGATGTGACAGAAGTAGTTGAACTTGGAAGAGAAGCATATTACCATATGGAGGCAATTAGCACTAACGACTCTCTAGTAGATTTAGATTACCGATTTGATGGAACCCTGTTGGCAACTACATACTTCGATATTGCAGATAGCTACGTAGCATCTAGTGACATCGAAGAGGCAGTTCAAGAACACTCTTCTGAGATACAAGAGCTTGCTGATCATTTTCTTGCAATTGCAGACTCTTGGAGGGCAGCTGGAGAAACTTTAGCTTCTATCCTTGAAGGAGAATCTATCAACTATCCACTTGTTGTTGTGTTCATAAGTTCGATATCTGGGTTGTTTGTGGTATTAATTGTAGTTTGGAGGGTAAGACGATGAGCGGCGAACTACCTGCAAGCGCCCTATCCGTTCTTCAGAGTCTTACTGCTCGAGGACCAATGAGTCCTAAGGATATCAGCAGATGGGCAAAGGTCCCAATCCGTACGGTGAATTTCGCAATAAAGAAGCTAAGACGGAAGGGGCTGATTAGAAGGATTTCAAATCTACAGGATATGAGAAGCCCTCTCTACACTACAGATCTTGAGGCCGCCCGTAGGATTGTGACTGTTCATGGAACTGAATCAATCATTGGTTGTCAATTGATGCTCGTGCTAAGACGATAGTTTTAGTATAATTTCTCTATCTCCCTTGGGCATCCCTTCTCTGGGATGCCCTTTCTCTTTTTTTCGACAAGTTCTTCAATCCAAGTTAACTGGCTTTTCCTATGTATTCAGAGGACCCCCTCGCTGATTGGCACTTTCTAATAGGTAAGTGGAAAGGAGGCTCATCAGACCAGTTCGGTGGAGATGGCGAAATAGTTGCCACAGCGAATTTCTCTATGGAGCTTGGCAAGTACATTATGGGAAAGCACGATGCGTATCGAGATGGCAAGCTCGAAAATGCAAGCATAGGTATGATGTGGTATGATGTCCGCAACAAGAAATTCATTCGTAAGACGTTCTTTTCCTATGGTTTTGTTAATAATGAGATTGAGTATGAACGATCAGCCACAGAACTAAAATTCGAGGTTGTATTAGAGCCAGTTCCACAGGCATTTGACGGAATGAAATGGCGCTCCTATATCAGGAAAGTGTCTGATACCGAGATTCGACTTGGTCTTGAGTCTGCCAAAGAAGGAGAAGATTTCACTAGTTTTGGCGAAACAGTTCTACACAAGAACAGCTAAATCCTAGACGACTGGCACAAACCACTCCTCAAGGGAAATTATCGAATTTGTGTCAATGATATTTACATTTTGATAGAGATGACGCATGAAAGTGTTATACTCTTCGACAGAACCTGTTCGAATTGTTGCGAATAGACTATAATCTGCTCCAGTACGATGTAAATCCCAGATTTGAGGCCAGCCGCTAATAGTATTGGCAGTTTCTGATATCTTTCCAGGACTTGTCTTAATTTGAAGAAAGAATTTGATTGGGAGACCATATCGCTTGAAGGCAGGCTCAATTGTATAGCCAATAATAGCACCTCTTTCTTCCAACCTTCTCATCGCCTTGGAAACAGCAGGTTGGCTGAGAGGAGTCTTCATTCGTAATCCTAACTCACCTTGCGATATTGGTAGTGGGTTCACTTCATTTGGTTGTTGCCGTGAAAGTACACTAATGAGTTCCCAGTCTTTTGGAGAAATTGTCTTCTCTCTCTCACCCTGCTTCTTCACTCTGAATCCATGAGTCTTGTAAGTTGCTAAGACCTGAACAAGTTGATATTCTCCAGACCCTGACTTGGCAACTGCACCATCGATTGCATCAAGGAAATCTTGGAATGCACCAGACCCTCTGAACCTAAAGAGACCAAGAAGTGAATGTTCACCAGAAACCCCGTCCAACGATTCGAGATCCGGCATCTTGAGTAGTGCCTCACTTACTCCTATCTCCCTCGGATTTGTCTTAATGATGAGTATTGTATTCCGTTCTGCGTACACTTGTGCTGGATCGAGCACGGTCACATATGCTCGAATAACGTCATCTCGAACTAGTTTCTTGATTGTTCGAGAGACCCAATTCCTCCCTTTGCCAATTTCTTCTCCTAAGTTTGCAACTGGAGTCCTTGAGTTGCGAATGAGGCTATTTAGAAGCTTTTTCTCGCTCTCTGTAATAGATTGCACGATAATCACCAATATTGGTGCAAATTATTCGTTGCTATGATGTAAGATTCATATAAAACCATCTCCCGATTTTGACCGTGGTCAAAATGGCTGATTATAAGGTCAAAGACATTGGTCTTGCCGAAGAAGGCAGGATGTTGATCGAGTATGCAGAGAAGCATATGCCTGTGCTCATGCATCTCAGGAAGAAATACTCTGAAACCAAACCTTTGAAGGGGATGAAGATTACAGGATGTCTTCACGTCACAAAGGAAACCGCAGTTCTAATAGAAACTCTTCGCGCCGTTGGTGCAGAAGTTGCATGGTCCGGATGTAATCCACTGTCAACCAATGACAAGGTTGCCGCAGGTCTTGCAGCAAATGGTGTGTCAGTCTATGCATGGCACAATCTGAACACTGAGGAGTACTATTGGTGTATCGAGCAGACTCTCAAGATCGAGCCTACTCTCACACTTGATGATGGTGCTGATCTTATCTTTACAATTCACAACAAGCATCCGGATCTCATTCCAAATCTCTACGGAGGCTCTGAAGAAACTACCACTGGAGTCATTCGAGTTCGAGCAATGGCTGAAGATGGTGCATTGAAGTATCCGATCATGGCTGTAAATGATGCGGATACAAAACACTTGTTCGATAACGTATATGGTACCGGACAGAGTGTGTTCGATGGTGTGATGCGAGCATCAGCAATTCTGATTGCAGGTAAGACTGTGGTTATTGGCGGTTACGGATATTGTGGTCGTGGAATGGCTGAACGTGCAAGAGGTCTTGGTGCTAACGTTATTGTCACTGAAGTTGACCCAGTTCGCGGCCTACAGGCAAGGATGGATGGATTCCGAGTTATGCCCATGGACGAGGCTGCTCCTGAAGGTCATCTCTTCCTGACTGCAACAGGGATGAAGGATGTCATTACTGGAGAACACATGAAGGTCATGCGAGATGGTGCCATGTTTGGCAACGCAGGTCACTATAATGTGGAGATTAACGAGCCTGATCTGATTGCTCTTAGTAAGAGTGGCGCTAAGCGTGTACGACACGCTTTGGATGAATATGAGATGAAAGATGGCCGCAGACTCTACTTGATAGGTGAGGGTCGACTTGTGAACCTTGCTGCTGCCGAGGGCCACCCCAGTGTTAAGCACGCATTCGCTGCGTCTTAAATGGAAAGGTAATGGACCTCAGCTTTGCAGGGCAACTCAACGCGATGATCTGGATGACCAAGAACGGCAAGGGCCTCAAACCAGCGGTGTACGAATTTCCTGAAGAACTCGATAAGCAAACAGCTATGGCTAAACTTGAGACCATGGGCCTCAAGATTGACAAGTGGACTCCTGAACAGGAAGCCTACGCCAGAGCTTATAGCGAAGGAACTTGATTAGAGGTAGAGAGGTGTCTAAACCTCCCACATTCCTCTATTTCTTGATAGAGTATTGACTCGAACCGATTTCTAAGTCCGTTTCTTCATGTAGATGATGACGACTAATACTACACCCACAACACCCAAAGAAGCGAGCAGTAGGATCTGTATAGTTCCTCCAAGACCAGCTGGTGGTTCTGTCGGAGACGTTGTCTCCGATGTTGTAGGCGTAGTTTCCGTTTCTGTTCCCGTTGTTGTCGTGTTGGTCGTTGTAGT
>DAOWDY010000246.1 GCA_030638785.1 Candidatus Thorarchaeota archaeon | reverse complement strand
ATCAAAGACAGAAACGCACTGAAAATTATCGCGGCTGCAACGAATATCCCAATACGTGCGTCTAATGCATCCGGTGGAGGTGCAGTAGTAGAGGGAGTCGTTGTCCCGGTTGTTGTTGTTGATGTAGGAACCACTCCTCCAGCTTCAAATGTAGCATCGGATCTGTCAGATGTAGTGTAAATCCCATCAGTGGCTCTGACTTCTATTATGTAGGTAGTATGACGGAGGAATCCTGAGAAGTCCCATAAGAACCACTGGGTTGTCAACTCAGATGTTATCAGCTGGAAGCTAGTTCCTCCATCAGCTGAGAGAAGTATTTCGAAGGATAGTATGTCGTCTATATTGTTGTCCCAGGCAATCCATGTTATGTTGTGCTGTTCTGTCCATGTTTCTCCACCGTTTGGAGTGAGTACTTCAATGTGAGGTACAAAGAAATTCCCAATAAATACCTCAGTGAAAATCTCAGTCAAGACGGTTCCATTGACAAGCCTTGTTGTTACATTGAGAGTACAGGTAGCATTGTTACCCAAAGAGCGAGTATCGATCTCTACTGTATTGTTAGTTCCTTCAGCAGATATCACATTAGGAATTGCTGTAGCATTGACATGAATCACTGTTCCGTTTACATTATCCGAAGGAGTCCATGTAGCATTCAGAACAACATGGTCACCAGCAATTTTGTCACCTGATGCAAGTGGAGTGGGAGTGTCATTAAATCGAGAGTAATATGTGAGAGATAGTGAGGGGGTTTCTGCTGCAGATTGGAAATTTCTTGAGTAATCAGAAGTTGGTAAGGAAGTATTGTGAGCGAAATGCAATGCAGCAAAAGGCAGAACAAGTAGGAAGATAAGAATAGCACTAGATTTCAAATTCCGATATTCAGACCTAGGAAATTGTATTCGCAGTTTCTTTCTCACCAATCTATGAGTAAATTCTTCATAGATAGTTCTATTTTTAGAACTCAATCTTCAGCCTCCGGGAAAGGTTGCTCCCTCCATATTCGCATTGCTTCATGCCAGAGCATTATGCAGACCGATATTAGAAGCGCCAATAGAATCAAAGAGTACCAATCTAGAAACTGCCATAGCATAGTTGCAAGTGCTGCTGTGATTGAAGTGTAGAATGTTGCATAGAACAGGAATCGAGGTACCATTACTCTGCCCCTACCAACGAAGAGCTTCAAAACTCCAACACGCACATCTCGTCTCACAGTATATTGCCCGTGAACATCCTTGTCAACTAGACCCATCTCTTTGAGCTTCTCAAGATGATGCATTGAGAGGGATGGACTTGATAGATCCGCACCTCTCTGTATCTCTCGCGCGGTCATTGGCTCTGGATGTCTTAACATATACCAGTAGACACGTAATGTCCTCCCTTTGAGTTCCCGTGCAAGCTCTTCCTCTGACGGTTCCTCTTCTGGCAAGCAACTACACCTCCATCACGTTATCTGGCAGCGCTAGGATGTTCTTACCTCTTTATTCTATCGCTTAACGGAATGTATCCCCCAAGGCAACGCTAAAATAGTCGAGGGTTGAGCGCATGGTTAGCCAGACCGGAATAGTACACGGTCTTCGCTCCGAAATCTCATGGACGGAGAAGCTCAGCGATGTCAAAAGCGCGCAAGCCCATTACACCAAAACCTCCACGAACTAGGCAGAAGGTGCTAGTAATTCTACAGGAACATTGCAAACAATGCGAACTCTGCATTGCTTTCTGCCCGAAGAATGTACTGTGCTTTGACGAAACCAAGTATAATCGGAAAAGCTACCACCCAGTGACTGCATGCGATATCGAAGCATGTGTTAACTGTGGTTTCTGTGAGATGATTTGTCCAGATATGGCCATCTTCCTAGCAGAGAAAGAGGACGCTGAGGAAGCCTACAAGACAGGGGCCATGGAAGAAGGCACCCTGATACCTGAGTTTATGGGCAAGGGTACTGTTGAGGAGGAAGAATAGGTGCCGGAGCGAGTTATGTTTACAATGGGCGATATCGCCTGTGCTGAGGGTGCACTAAGCGCTGGATGCAGATATTTTGGAGGTTATCCAATCACTCCTGCTACCGAGATTGCAGAGTGGATGGCTCTAAGAATGCCAGAACTTGGTGGAGCATACGTCCAGTACGAGGATGAGATTGCTTCAATCACCAGTGTGATTGGTGCCTCTTGGACTGGAGCTAAATCAATGACCGCCACATCAGGTCCTGGTGTGAGCCTCATGCTCGAGGCAATCGGTCTTGCAGTGATGACTGAAACTCCCTTAGTCATTGTAAACATCATGCGAGGGGGTCCAAGCACTGGACAACCCACAAGAGGTCAGCAAGGAGATATCATGCAGGCTAAGTGGGGAAGTCATGGTGATTATCAGATTATAGCATTAACACCTGCATCAGTGCAGGAGATGTTTGATCAGACAGTTCAGGCATTCAATCTCTCTGAGAAGTACAGAACGCCTGTCTTCATTCTGGCTGATGAAACAGTTGGTCACATGCGAGAGCGCCTCGTGATTCCGGATGAGAAGGACCTGAAGCTAGTAAATAGAAAGCAACCATCTGGTCCACCAGAGGATTATCTTCCATTCAAGGCAGACGACGATCTTATTCCACCTATGGCCTTACTTGGTTCAAAGTACCAGTTCTATGCAACTGGTCTCACTCATGATGAGAGAGGATATCCTAGTGACAAGGAGAATGTCCAGATTGAGCTTGTCACCCGATTGAATGATAAGATCATCAAGAATGCTGATGATATCATTGACCTTGAAGAGTTCATGCTCGATGATGCTAATATCAGTGTCATTGCCTATGGAACCCCATCAAGAAGTGCACGTAAAGCAATCAAAGATGCTAGAGCTGAAGGAATCAAAGTTGGAATGCTGCGATTGAAGACTGTCTGGCCATTCCCAGAGAAGGCAATTGCAGAACTCGCATCTGAAGTTGACCACATCATTGTCGCAGAACAGAACCTCGGACAGGCGTACCACATGGTCCGTTCAGCAGCTACAACCACTCCTGTTCATCTTATGTCAAAACCTGCTGGAATGCCACAGCTTCCTCATGAGATTCTTGATAAGATTCGAGAGGTCAATTCTATCTAGATTTGGAGTTCAATCTCCAGCACTATCAAGTCCTAGTGATGGTGTTCCGAGAACTCCACCCCAGAATGTTACTATGTACATGGCTTCACCGGGAAAATAAACTAGTCTGAAGAATGGTACTGTTGCAACTGAAGTTGGAATCTCTTGAAGCGTTATATTTTCGCCCAGATAGTTGTAAGTTGCATCGGGGCCTCCTAAATTATCTATCACAGTTTCTATTGCGTATTGATTGGTAATCCATGGGCTCCAAGCTATTATACTGAGAAGAAACCCAACAATGAAAATACCACCCCACTGTCGATGGGATATCTGAGAAATCCATCTTAACTTAGGCTGTTTAGCAGCAACTAATAGAACAATGCCCACTCCCATGATTAGTATGTTAACCATTGCTCCAATGATAGAAAGAGCAATTCCTAGATTCCTTTTTGTGAGCCTACTCTGTTTCAAAGAACTACCTGTAGCTGAGATCGGCGGAATCCGACAGACCCCTGTGCTTGACAGATTATCTATGTCTATTCTACGTCGTTCCAACCCAAGACCTCCTTTATCTCATCGAATAACCTAATCCCTTTCTCTGTTGGAGGAAGACCATCTGGAAGAGAGATACTCCAATCGGATGAGAGGTTCGTTAACAGTTCATTACACTCCTTCTTCTTGTCACATCCATCACAATTTCCAACATGACTATACCAGGTCTGAACACCCATCTTTGAGGAATACGTGATGTATATCGTTGAGTCAAGTGCAGGACAATCGCCTATTGCAATGCCATACTCAGCGTTGATATGTTGCAGGTCGATTCGACTCACTTGTGCTGTGTGGCGGAGTAAGTTCTCAATGCGTCCTTCAGCAATTCGTTGGGCTTGGCTTACATAAGGTCTCGATACCTTCATCTGACTTGCAATCTTAGAGGGCGGGATTCCCTTACGCCGTTTGAACCATACCTTGTTCTGTTCGGCTGTTGGATACCGAAGTCCTCTGAATTGCATCATGGTAGTTAACCAGTTTTATGCAACTCTTCCTTTGTTAATAAGTTAACCGATTTCATGCAATTCGGTCACTAACTTCATCAAAACTAAGACTATCACTCTAGCCCCCTTGGCTGTAGACCCATAGCGGCAATCAGATCTGAAAGAGCTGTATGAGGTTACTGCATGTATCATCAAATACAGCCACAGTTGTCATTTCCGTTTTTATTAGCTCCAATCAGCTCAATCTGCGAGGTATGATTTATCATTGATTTTGTCGTTTGGACCTGGCACTATGGGTCGGGACCACTAGGGATCAGTTTCATAGTTATCTTTTGAATGGGCTTTATGAAACCTTTTCCAACTCGAGATTCGACCAGCTTGACCTGAGAACCAATCGAGTCTGCATGCCAACGAAGTTGGAAGTATTTCAACATGACAGGGATTCCAGCAGCAATAAAATACCCGGCCATTAGATACCAGGAAATATCACTCAAGAAATGGCTAGTGGGGTATCCAAACAAAGCCATTTCAAGTAGTGAAATCGTTGAGTATGGTATCCATGCACACTGCCACCAGACTATGAGACCAATGTACATTCTAACACTTAGGAGGGCTTCTCCCTCCCTTCTCACAGTGTCAAGCTTCTTTGTGACAAGGCGAGACAGAAATGAACCGACGATGATTCCAATGATCGCAGAAACCAACAACACTAGTCTTGATAGGTCCGAACCTAACAATGCCAAAGCAGACTGGTCGATTGGTGAAGGCATCCCCCTAAGATAGTTGTAGTATATGGGTAGCCGTACTAATGACCAAAACAGAATAAGGCCACCCAGAAACGCGAAAAGCAACGGGACAATGATGAAGAAGAAGCTGGGGAAAAACTCTCTTACTGTCTCATCCCCAATTTGTTCTTCTCTATCCCCGCCTAACATGTAATTACCAGACATGTATTCTCTTCTGGTTTTATTAAGATTACTCGTCCTCAAATGACGATTCAAGCCCTCTACATTACAGTGTGTTTCGGATTGATGAGAATTAATGTACTACACTAGTAGGAGTGCACCCTTTGTTGTGGAAACAGTCACTTCCTCAATCAATCCAAGTGTATTTGAAGAATAATAGGTGCTCTCACCTTTTTTGAAAGCATTCTTGGATCTTATTGCCCCTTGTTTTGTTAGTAGTGTTTTATTTCAATACAAGTATTAACTCCGTTAAGTCCTCAGCAAAAACTCTTTTATCATAATAAGTTGGGAAAGAGCCACGTCGCTCAAGGGATATGGTGAACCCTTCAATGACCGAGTCAACTCCTGTACTCAAACATCCAATGTCCAAGTACATCCGTGAGGACAGACAGCCCTGGATCTACTGCCCCGGCTGCTCTATTGGCGTTGTAACCAATATGATTGCACGTGCAATCGAAAACCTGGACCTCGACTTCAGCAAGGTAGTCGTGGTCAGCGGTATCGGCTGCACTGGAAGAACTTCTGGATACTTCAAAACTGGGACTTATCACACGACCCATGGTAGAGCTATTGCATTTGCTGAGGGCGTCAAGATTGCAAACCCAGAACTAGAAGTTATTGTTGTTTCTGGAGACGGTGATATCGCTGCAATTGGCGGTAACCACCTCATCCATGCTTGCAGAAGAAACATTGACATCACTGTCATATGCATTAACAACTTCAACTATGGTATGACAGGCGGTCAGTTCGGTCCCACAACTGAGCACTTACGTTATTCACAGACCAGTCCACGCCCGATTGGAAATCAAGAACACCCATTCAACTTGGTAAAACTTGCAGCATCCTCAGGTGCAACCTTTGTAGCACGCTGGACTGCTGTTCAGGCGAGACGAGCAACCCGCTCTATTGAGAAGGCTATCACAAAGAAAGGTTTCTCATTCGTCGAGATAATTGGCGCATGCCCAACAGCCTATGGTAGAATGAACAGGTTAGGGGACGGTCTTGATATGCATAAGCACCTTCTAGAGGTTGCAGAGATTCAGAACGGTCTGCCACCACACGAAGCGGAGATCGATTACGACACAAGAATCGTTTGTGGTGAGTTCCTGGACATCGATAAGCCTGAGTACACAGATGTGATACGACAGGCTCACGAAAAGTTCAGGGAGGGCAAGTAGATGGTCCGTTACGAGGTCAGAATTGGCGGTTTCGGAGGCCAGGGAATCGTCACAATGGCAATGGTTTTGGGCGAAACCCTCTCTTTGATTGAGGGCAAACAATGTGTTCAGACCCAGAGCTATGGTCCTGAGGCACGTGGTGGAGCAAGCAAGAGCGAGATTGTCATTGATGACGAAGAAGTGGACTATCCAAAGGTTCACAATCCAGATGTCTTCATTGTCATGAGCAGAGCTGCCTATCTAGAGTACATTGATGGTCTGAAAGAGAACGGCATTCTCATTATTGATGGTGATCTGGTTGAGATAGAGGGCGACCTGCCTGACGGTGTCAAAATCTACAGGATACCAGCCACTCGAATTGCAGAAAAGCAGGTGGGCACAAAGCAAGCAACTAACGTTGTCATGATGGGTGCTCTCGCTTCAATTACAGGAATTGTAAGTCCCAAGGGACTCGAACAACGCATCAAAGAACGCTGGCCAAGGTTTGTTGATACTAACCTCAAGGCTCTAGAGCTGGGTCTTGAAGCCGGTAAAACTGCAACTCCCAGCAGTTCATAGTCATATCAGTTCAACAAATCATATACTCTTTCCGCGATAGATTACAACTACTACTATCACAACAGCTACAACTCCAATTGATGCAAGACCAACTGGTACCAGATAAGAAATATCCGCTGGTTCTGATGTTGTAGAATCTACAATTGATGCATCAATTAGCCACTTGGATACTCTGAGTAAGATATCCCACTCTGAATCAGAATCATCAAAATTACTACCAAATGTCGTGTCATCTCGATCATTACTTTCCTCATATTCAGGATGAGGGCTTGAGAGAAAGACTGTTCCATTTTGGTGTTCGAAGGCGACCATACCAGCTTCGCCATTATAATCGTAAGTGGCAATAGTATGCACAGAAAATCCCGTTCTTGGAACGAAGTATTGAGATCCATAATACATAGTCGTAACATTCTCTGGGCAGTCTGAGAGATCAGGTCCAGTTGAGGACTGGTTAATATGCATGGTAGTCATATGTAGTATCTCACCAGGTTCAGACACTTGACTCATAAACCCATTGAAGAAACGCAAGTAATTAGCACCAAAGGTCGCTCCACCACAGATTCCAAAGAATGAACCACTACCCGCGACGAAATCCTTGATTTTCAGTCTTCCTTCCGAATCAAGTTCACTGCTGCAAGTGCTCTCTGAACCACCTGGAACAACAAGAATATCATAGTCATCAAGGACATCATTTCGGATTTGGTATGGTGTCACATTTGCAACTGTTCCGTTCATCCACTCGAACATCTTTGTAAGAGCGATGCGACTTGAACTCATCACACCCACGCCCTTGTACACAGCAACATTAACACCCGTTAGATCATCATATTCGGCCTGTGCCTGAGTTGGCGTTGGAGATAGAGTAATCATGTATAGAATCAGTATGAACAATATACCCTGTATTCTTCGAAAACGCAGTTTTCCAATTCTCCACCTCATTAGAAATTACCTTTTAGATGGTTCAGGAAAACTGTAGATTGTAATTTAATACCCTAGTTTGACGCAGGATTCTAGCTGTATCAAAACTAAGAATCCATAGCACCTAGTCGTCAACAGTGTGGACAACAGTACGATTGTGCTGTATCAGAGTGATCTTTTCTCCAGTTAGGTCCACGATATTTGAAAATTGGCAAGGTAACCCTCGTGCTGTTAGCATGCTTGATCCAGCCATAAGTTGGAAATGCAAATGTGGTCCAGTTGAAGTCCCAGAGTTTCCAAGCTTTCCTAATACTTGTCCTTGTTTCACTTTCTGTCCTTTCTTTACCATAACGCTATCTGTTACCAAGTGAGCATAGAATGAATATTCGTCATTGGGGTGCTTCAATATAACATGGTTTCCTGAGGCAACAACAACAAGTCCATGCTCAGCTGCAATCTCTGCGCGTTTTTCACCAGGGAGCATCTCAGGTGCTGTAGGGTTCTCAGGTGCTCTGTCAAAGCAATCCACAACTTCTCCATCACCAATCGCTATGACCTCTTGCTTGTACATCTTGAACTGCTCATTGGGTGTTGTGCTTACTTGGGGAATCATCAAATCGTCATTGTACTGCATGAAATCCATACCGAATTCCTGCGAATGCATAGTTCGGTGGCTTGTTGTATCGTCCCAATTTCCCCATACTATCCAGGCACCTTTCAGTGGAAAGATGTAGTCGTTCTTGTTTTCATACGTTTTCACTGGGATTGTCAGAGTTTCTTTCTTTGTGTTTTTCTCAACCTCATAGGTCACTGTACACTCAATTTCATCAATGAGTTGTGGGGATACCAGGCGAAACACTTCAAGTCGATATCCGATTTCTTGTCCAGGATCCAACTCATGATTGGAAGTGAATTTCGCATATTCCCAAAACGATTCCTGTCCTAATACAAAATGGGCATTTGCGATACGAGTCGCCTCTCCCATTGGGCTATCCTGTTTGATTCCAATAGCACCAAGCAGTCCTTTCAATCGCTCAGCCTTTTCAGTCAGGACCTCCTTCGAGTAGATTATTTCCTTTCTACTCACTCCCCCTGATTTGAGATTGAAGTGAAGTTTCTTGATTGTGATACTCTTCTCCAAACTGTTTCTAATCCGTAATGCCTTGATCAAGAAAATTGATTCATTGACAGTTTTCGATTCGTCTTCCTTTACTACATTGATAACATAATCAGAGGGGAGAAATGAGATTTCCATACAACCTGCAAAGAGTGCCCCACAAATAAGCTACTTGGTATTAGGATGGATCTTTCAATGCCAATACTGCAGCCCCTAATGCTCCAGTAAGTTGCGGGATATCAGGCACCCAAAGTTCAGAATCAAGTTGTCTGGAGATATAATGCTTAAAAGCAGGATTTTGTGCAACACCACCTGTAACTCCAATCGGTTGAACAACTCCAACACGTTTCGATAATGTGGCAATCTTTGACGCCATCGAGCGATGAATTCCTGCAGCGATGTCGTGAGGTGCATCTCCAGCTCCAATTCTTCCGATGACTTCACTCTCAGCAAAGACTGTGCAGGTACTGCTTATGTCACAGGGAGAATCGGATTTCAGGGCAAGGGGTCCTAGTTCATCCATAGTAACTTCTAGAACACGAGCCATCACCTCAAGAAATCGTCCTGTGCCTGCACTACACTTGTCATTAATCTCAAAATCTTCAGGTCTTCCCTTCGGACCAATTCTGATAACCTTAGAATCCTGCCCACCAACATCAATGAGCAATCTGATGTCTGGGTTCAGATGATGAACACCAACACTATGGCATGTAATTTCAGTCACCCTCTTGAATGCGGATTCAACTAATGCACGACCATATCCTGTTCCGATAGTGGTTGCATCATTGGGAGTTATCTTAGCCATTTTGCAGATTTCATCAATGCACTTCAGAGCTGCAGCCTCAGCAGCTGCTCCTGTGTTCATAAGATGAGACGCAAGAATGCTTCCGGTATGGTCAATTAGAACAGCCTTCGTCGTTGTTGAACCTACATCAACTCCAATTCCAAGTTTGCCAGATGCCATTCATCAAGCCTCATACAAACATCTCTAGGAGTGCATCAACTCTGGTTCCAATCTGAGCCTCATTGAAGAGTCGACTATCGACCATGTCTCCTTCGATAATCGTGCCTGGGACGCCTGTTCTCTCAGTCACAATCTCCCTTGTAACCATCTGTCCCAATGAGTATCTCTTGCACGATCGAACAGAGAACATAATGAATCCATCCAAATCATAATCCTTGATTAGGTGCTCCATCTTGTCAGCCTTGGCTTCGAGTCCTTTGTTAAGGTATGAATTGCTATAGACCGTAGCCACACTAGTATACGGATCATCTGCTTCAACTGCGCCTGACCAGGCATGAGTATAGGTATCTGCGGGGAAGGCTACACCACGTTGTGCCATTCCATTGAAGAATCGGAATATTTGGAACCATGGTGGGATATTGTCCCATAATAGTCGTACTTTCTCATCTCTGATAGCACCAATGCCCTCTTTCACACGACTTTCTACCTCTTCATAGAGGGTTTTATAGAAATCAACACAGTATTGTTTTCCTCTGGATGATACTACTGGTGCCATTGTGAGAAACCGATCAGCACAGTTCAAGGGTGTTGGTTTAGCTTTGCAGGCTTTCAGAGACTTCTGCCATAGTGTAATAGCTTCTGAAGATAACTTGGCTGTTTCAATCAAGCGTTCGTCAGTAAGCGTAGATCCAAGTGTAGTAGAAAGAAACTCAATCAGGTTATCTATTCCATGACGCACATACTCAATGTGGTGAGGTTGCTGCTCTACGTCCAACGCAGGAGTATCCAATAGAAAAACAGGTGCTTCCGTAAGCTCGGAAACTGCATCATACCATTTGAGAACTGATCCACAAATATTGTTACAGGCAAGAAGGGCTTGAGGTTTAGGTAGTCCTTCCAAAGGACTCTCTGAGGGTTTTAAGATTGACCCAATACTTGCACGTGCGTACGAACATAATTCGCTAGAGTAACCAATATCCTCAGCAAATCCACACACCATGGGGCCAACTTTGTTTGCTCCAACAACAGCACCATATTGTTCGGGGTATACAACACCTACATCCATAGCTACTGGAATCTCCACAGGAAAGCCGGATGTGACCCAAGCAAGTCTTCCTTCTTCACTAGCATGATGACCTTCAAGCATGTGCTGAAAGGATATTTGCTGAAGTTCTTTTGATGATTCGAGTCTTCTGTATGCTTTTTCTTCTGTCATTAGTACTAGACCTCCCCAATTGTTTCTAGAAATGTCTGCAGCCTGCCTTCAAGTCGTCCTCTATCTGAAAGCTCGGGATCTATTGGAAAGCGTAGTGAAGGAATTCCCGCCTTCTCTGCTGCCTTCTCCAAAGAAGGTGCTTCGAACTCGTCAGGATCACAGAAAGACTGTTCACAAACTACTAGACCTTGAACTCCAATCTTAGTCAATAACTGTTTCAGGAATTCAGTTCTAGTTGTAAGACCCTCCTGTGTTGGCTCGAGTGGTGCTTGAAGAACTGCTCTTGCCATAGCCTTGAACGGTCCTTCGTAAGATGGCTCAGGAGCTGCACCAATGGGTTTGGTGCCTTTGTTTGCTGGTGGAATCAATGTCTTGGGTGTAAAGACAGTCTTGAATCCGAAACTCAAAAGATCCAATGCGATAATGTTGTCAGATACTCCATCCAGATTATTCACAATTGACGCAATAGCCTGTGGCTCAACCATCCCACCAACTACAACAATTCGTGGAAACTCATTGGAAGGTGGAGTCACCACTTTTTCCAAGTTCCCAATTAACAATCCATCCTTCAAGATATCAGCAGAGTTCAGATGTCCGTTCTTTTCCAATACCTGTCGTATTTCTCTGAAGCGCTCTGCAATCTCATCAACAACACTTCTATCAGGAGCAGTAAGGAATTTACGCAAGAGAGAGACCAGCTCAGAGTAAGTAATAGCATTGGAATCATAGACACGTGCTGCATATAGAAACTGCATAGCTTCACGAAAGTCGTTGACAATAGAGGCTGCATCAGCTAACTCGGTTGCGGAAATCTGTCTATCAAACATCTTTGCAATATTATCGCTCAGAAATCTGAATTCGTTTGCAAGGAAATCTACTGCATGTTCTGTCAGCGCGGTGGCTGGATATGTAACTCGAAGGATCTTATCTCCCGGAAATCGAAATCTCCAGACATCTGCAACATTCTGCAATGCATCGCAAGTGTTTCCAGGGAAGAGCACACCACTGAGTGAAAGGAGATTTCCATTGGCCCTTTGAGAAAAGATATTCCGTGTAAATGCACATGAGAAAGTCTGTAGACTGTCCTCGAAACCTGCAACAACCGAAGGATTAACACGAATGAGAGATGGTGTAAGTCCGTGTGCCATAAGCAATTCAATTGGTGTGTGCGGATAGAGATATCCTACAACCATACTTCCTTTCCGTGTCAAATCCTGAAGACGCTGGGCTGAATTCTCTATGATCTCTCCATAGCTCATATTGTCCATACTCCTGATTGAATTTCTTAGTTTACAGTAACTCTCCTCTCATCATACATCGCGCCTTATTTGTTGTGCTGAATTTTTTTTCCGTATATTTCCATGTAAAAGCTATAATTCCCACCTGTAGAAGAACATATCAACCCCTACGACAGTCCTCAATTATATGGTGGGTCGTAGTACCCATAATAACTTTGAGAGATTTCGGAGACGAGATAAATGGAAGAAATGCCATGGCACAAGAGCAGGTGGCCTGAAACTGTCAAGAAGTCAATTGACTATCCTGATGAACCACTTTTTGCTCTATTAGATAATATAGCTGCAAAGCATCCAGAAGCTCCTTCTACTTTGTATTCGGGAGTGTCCCATTCATTTTCAGAAGTGAAGGATCATGCAGATAGAATAGCGAATTACCTTGCAAGTAAGGGTCTTGGGAAGGGCGATAGAATAGCAATTTTCATGCCCAACGTACCAATGTATCCACCTGTGTTCTTTGGAATTCTGAAGACGGGTGCTACAACTGTCACTTGTAACCCGTCTTACAAGGCTGGTGAACTGAACTTCCAGCTGAAAGATTCCGGTGCAAAGGCTGTGTTTGTCTTTGATCATCCCACTTTCGCACCCACTGCTTACGAGGCGATAAAGGGAACTGATGTTGAAACAGTGGTGATCTGTAGCATCAAGAGTTTCTTACCAAAGGTAAAAGCGTTGATTGGTGGACTTTTGGGTAAGGTTCCGAAAGCACCCTCATATGAAGAGGGAACGGCATTCTATGATGATATTGTTGAGCAACATGAAGCTAAGGCACCGGATGTAAGTCTGAATCCAAAAGAAGACCTTGCATTGATACTCTACACAGGTGGAACTACTGGGACACCCAAGGGTGCAATGCTGACACATAGCAACCTCTACAGCAATGTTCTGCAGATTGATGAATGGGTTCAATTAGAGCCTGAAGGTGGTGGGACACCTGCGAAACTTAATCCTGGAGAGGAAGTTTTCGTAGGCGCATTACCATGGTATCATAGCTATGGCTTAACGCTGACAATGGTGGCTTCATACAATGTGGGAAGTGCTTTACTTTGTATCCCAGATCCCAGAGATATGAAGGCAATGCTGGCTGATATTCAGAATAATAAGGGATCCTTACTGCACTGTGTACCTGCAATCTACGCAGGGATGGTGAATAATCCCGCAATAAGCAAGTATGACTTATCCTCACTGAAAGCATGTGGTTCAGGAGCTGCTCCGTTACCACCTGAATTAGCCAAAAACTTTGAGGCTGTGACAGGGGCGACACTATTCGAGGGTTATGGTTTGACTGAAACTGCTCCAATGGCAACAGCAAATCCATCAATTAAGAGTCTGCGAAAGTTCGGCTCGATTGGTGTACCAATCTCTGACACCTATGTGACAATTCTGGACATTGAAACTGGAAAGAAGGAACTATCACAGGGAGAAACCGGAGAGATTGCTATCAGTGGTCCACAGGTTATGAAGGGATACTGGGGTAAAGAAGCAGAAACTGCTGAAGTCATGCGCGACATTGGTGGAAGGAGGTACTTTTTGACGGGAGATGTCGGATTTATGGACGAAGATGGATTCTTCACCATTTCCGACCGAATAAAGGACATGATAAACGTGGGCGGACTAAAAGCCTACCCACGCGAAATCGAAGATATCTTTTTCGAGCATCCTAAGGTTGCAATGGCCGCTGTTATTGGACTACCCAAAGATGACGACAGCGGTGATGAGTTCGTGAAGGCTTTCATAGTCTTGAAACCGGGGCAGACAGCCACAGCGGACGAGTTCATAGCATGGGCGAAAGAGAAAATGGCAGGATACAAGCGCCCACGGGAGATTGTTTTCGTAGATTCTCTACCCATGACTGCTGTCGGTAAGGTCCTTAGAAGAGAGCTCAAAGAAGCTGAGCTCAACAAGTAGTATGTTTTGATATAGGGAGAGGGATTTTCCCTCCCCTAAATTCTTCTTTTTGTAGATATTCTAGATTAAATTGAGCGGTTTCTAAAACCCCCAAGAATTAAGAGGTGCCGTTTCAGTAGGTAAAAAATACACTATTTCATGTTGCAAGGAGAGATCATACAATGACTGAGATGTATTGGCTTGATGGCGCTGGGTGGCCAGAAACTGCCAAGAAGACTTTGGAATATCCAAAGCAACCTCTCTATAAGATGCTGGACACAACAGCTGACAAGAGTGGAGACCTTCCCTATACAGTGTTCATGGGAAAATCAAGGACCTATGCACAAGTCAGAGAAGATGCTGATAGGATTGCCAATTTTCTTGAGAGTAAGGGAATCAAAAAGGGTAGCCGTGTGGCAATATTCCTTCCCAATGTGCCACATTATCCACCAGTGTTTTTTGGTTCATTGAAAGCTGGAGCACAGTTGGTTACATGCAATCCTCTCTACAAAGCGGGAGAACTGAATTATCAGCTTAATGACACTGATGCGGAATTGGTCTTTGCCTTAGACCATCCCATTTACTTGCCTATATGCTATGAAGCCATCAAAGGAACCAAAGTCAAGACGGTAATTGTATGTAGCATCAAATCATTCTTACCAAAGGCGAAAGCCATTCTTGGCGGGTTGGCAGGAAAGATTCCAAAGAGTCCGTTTTATGAAGAAGACAAAACGGTATTCTATGATGACATTATTGACCAATATGAACCAAAATCCCCTCAAGCACAGGTAGATCCTAATGATACAGCTATACTGATCTACACTGGGGGTACGACAGGGACTCCTAAGGGAGCAGAACTGACCCATGTCAATTTGACCTCCAATGTTCTTCAAGTTGATAATTGGACGTTCTTGGAAGATGCAGATCCTCCAAGTGGCGCTCGATATGGCGAAGAAGTCTATTGTGGAGCAATTCCATGGTACCACAGTTATGGATTGACAGTGACGTTCTTGATGGCGACCTGGCATGCAGGGAAGCTAGTCTGTGTTCCAGACCCCCGAGCTGGGAATCCACCAATGACAGATTTACTCAAAGTGCTTGAACAGACAAAGAGTACCGTGTTGAATTGTGTACCTGCACTTTATTCTGCAATAGTGAACCATCCAGATGTTGGTAAATTCGACTTATCCAATATCAGTATCTGTACTTCTGGCGCAGCACCACTTCCACCCGAACTTGCGAAGAGTTTCGAGGAGGTGACAGGTGCAGACCTCTTTGAGGGATATGGCCTTACAGAGACCTCTCCTGTAACACATAGCAACCCAACCAATAAGAGGCAACGAAAATTCGGTTCGATTGGTCTGCCAATTACAGATACTATCTGCAAGATAGTCGATTTAGAAACCGGTACAAAGGAACTAGCTATTGGAGAAGTAGGAGAGATAGCAATCCATGGACCACAAGTGATGAAAGGCTATTACAACAAACCAGACGAAACTGCTAATGTCATGCGTAATATAGGCGGAAAAAGGTTCTTCTTGACTGGTGATATAGGCCACATGGACGAACATGGTTACACATTCATCAGTGATCGTAAGAAGGACATGGTGAATGTAGGAGGATTGAAGGCGTATCCGAGGGAGATTGAAGATCTCTTCTTTGAGCACCCCAAGGTAGCCATCGCGGCGGTGATTGGTCTTCCAAGAGTAGATGACCCGAGCAATGAGTTTGTGAAGGCATTCGTAGTTTTGAAAGACGGCGTTGAGGCTACTCCAGAGGAATTCATAGAATGGGCCAGGGACAAGATGGCAGGCTACAAGCGACCTAAAGAGGTAGAGATTGTAGAATCAGTACCGTTGAGCAATGTTGGCAAAGTGCTCCGGAGGGTACTGAAAGAAGAAGAGTTGAAGAAAAGAGGTTCATAACGGTGAATTGGAAGAGAATTGGTACATGGTGTGGCATTATTGCGGGGATTCAGTTTATAGTCATAACTTTCACAATAATGATATTCTACCCTGAAGGCTATTCATTCCTAGAGAACACTTTCAGCTCTTTAGGGTTATCAGTCACTAAGGGCTATTCTACCCCTTGGAACTGGTTTGGGTTTGCAACAGCTACAACAGTGGCAGGAGTATTAATGGTACCATTTTGGTTATCCATACGTACAGTTTTCACTGAAACCCCTATGCAACGAGGTTTGAGTTGGTTGGGTACAATACTCGGTGTAGTAGCTGCTCCATGTTTGGCAGGAATTGGCATCTTTGCTGCAGATTTATTCGGGGTTCAGCATGGCTGGTCAACGATATTGTTTTTCATACTCATGGCATTGACAATAGGAGTCTATTCGGTTGTGATTCTTCTCAATAAAGAGTATGAAAATGGATACGCGATGATTGGAATAGTCACAGGTGCACTATGCCTCCTTTACATATTTGTCATCGGAGGCGCAGCTATGCAAAAAGTTGCAGTCTATGCAATCATCCTATTCTCAGTACTCCAAGGCCATAAACTACTGAAAATCTTTGAATAGACTGAATCAATGCATCGGACCCTGGTTTCTAGTTGTAGGGAAACTCCAGAAAGTACTTACAACCTTGATAATAAAGAATATTTCAGTTGAGAATAGACAGAACAACTAGAAGAAGTGTGTGATGATATTTCGAGTAGTACGCACGAAGACCTCATTGACATTCTTATCGAGCTTGACAGAGGTTTCCATATAATCCATGCCGAGCTGTTCGGCCATCTTCTTCGCATCTTCCTCTGAGATAGTTCGATCCATCACGAGGTCAGTCTTATTCCCAACGAGAAGGGATGTATAATCACTAAGGTGCCTGTCGACCTCTTCCTTCCATTTCAGGACCTCATCCATGGATTCTGTGCTTGTTACATCGAACATGAAGACGACTGCATGGGACCCGACATAGTAGTTTGCCCGGACTCGCTCCAGAAAATCCTGAGAGCCCATATCCCAAATCTGAAGTGTTGCAAAGTCATCACCTAGTTTCAGTTTCTTATAGGCAAAACCGGTCCCAAGAGTTGGTGAGTAGTGTTCTCGAAATGCGCCGGTAGAATAACGAAGTATCATACTGGTCTTTCCAACTGAGCCTGAACCTACTATGACAGTTTTCAACAAGTAAGTCGGACTCATCAGTATTCACCTTTCACACGTTTCGTTCTAAACTCTCCAGTAATATAGTTACAATGGTGTCTTTAAATCTAGTAGATTATCGCTTTGTGTGGCGAGATTCCTCTCTGCCTTGACAGAATGAGGACGGTTAACTTTGCTGCAGGGCATAATCTAGAATATTCTATCATAAACATCTCGAATGCGTCAGTTCGGTTTCTAGGTACATGTTGTATAGGAAGGCCCTCGATCAGTGGAATTCCGGAGATACCACAGAGCCCAACAATAATCTCTGAACCATAAATGACTTGACCCCTTGTTATGAGGACATGCACTAGGTCCTCAAGAACGCTGGATCCGAACTTCTCAAGAGGGTAGGTTTCAACAACTTGAACATGAGGCCATTGTTCTGCAGTGAGCTGTTCCAGCCAGAACGAGAATTCCTCAATACCTCGAAGGTCAGATACTGTATACCTACTCACTATGCGTTCAAAGAAAGCTGCTGTCAGACCATCAATGAAGGCATCTAACGTCTTTCGATCCAAGATCGCTACAAACTGTGCAAGAAGTTTCATCCATTCTCCATAGAGACTCATCAAACGTTTCTGATTGAGACCTTCAAGTATCTTGAAATCAAAATCGACAGTCCATTTGTCATCCTTTAGAAGTAGTTGTCCAAGAGTTTCGGGAGTTTCACTGCTTCGCATCACCGTCTTCAGAGCGTTGGACACCTCTTGTTTATCATGAGATACCTCAGCAGCTCGAAGAGCAATTTCTAGAACTTCCTTTGCTAGAAGAATTCGTCTCTTCTCGGAGGATAAGGCTTCAATGACCTCGGTCTCGCGAAGGTAATCCAGAATCCGCAGGAGTTCTCTCTCGTCAAATTGCCCTCTAAGCTCTGCAAGAATCTCACGAACTGTTCTGCGTCCATCTATCAGCCCGGCAAGTCTGGGAATGACCCCCACCATCTCAGGGTGTAGATTACGCAAGTCCCTAGTTTCGCTTGAGGTTGCTTGAATGTGTCTCACAAACTGAGTTCGGGCACTAAGGAAATCTTTGAAGCTAATCATGTTCCGGAAACGAATGACTCTATGAGCCCAAAGCCTGGATATCTCGTGAAGAGCCTCTTCCTCTGTCATACCACTTACATTGATGACCTCTCCAACGCTCCTTGAGCCATTGATGTAAGGTGCAATCACGCTGCTGCCAGTTGGTATGGCATCTGGCTTTATTGTAAAATAAGGAACCCAAGAATCTGGAAGATCCTGGATTGCGAGCTTGGACATTATTCTCTCACCAAAGGCCT
>DAOWDY010000017.1 GCA_030638785.1 Candidatus Thorarchaeota archaeon | reverse complement strand
GACTCGGGATTATAGGTCGATTCAAATCCGCTACTTAAATGAGTTGGCCCAATGTACTGCGTCTGTAAGTCCTTTCTAAATCCTACTTGCACCACACAATCAACTCACTTTGAAGTAGTCAAATGGAAGCGGTTTTCCTAGATAATAGATTCGCGTGTCTATCTATCGGACAAGATTTAACTGACAATGCTTCAGCAGGGCATGGTATCGAAAATGAACAAAAATGATGATCTCGCTGTTTTACGAGTACTCCTGTTTGCTGGGATTATGTTTCTCATCGTACTGATGTCTCCAGTCTTAGCTGGCCTATTTGCTGGTACTGAGATGTATGCATTGGTGGGAACAGGACTCTTCTTCTTGACATTTGGATTGTTCTACTTCGTTGTCTATACATTTGTTAAGTTGGAAGGCGGATCATCAATAGGAGAGCTTGGGGTCGAGATTGAGGATAGGGACCTAGTTCCTCATCTAGCTATAGGCGCTCTTGCTGGTGCAATTGGTGTTGCACTTATTGTATTGATTGCCTTGATATTTGGAGGCGAATTACGTCCGTTATCCGAAATCACAGGCGATCTTATTGCGTCACAGATCATTATCACAGTCCCAACTGCGTTCTTCGAAGAATTGGCTTATCGCGGATATCTCATGCCACGGATGTCACAAGTTTGGGGGCGTGGAAAGGGTATTATCGTAAGCTCGGTAATGTTTGGGTTGTTCCATTTTTCATGGTGGTCACCGATTGGAAGTATGCCCCTACACCTTATTCTGCTCTTTACGTTGAACATGACACTAGGCGGTATCGTTCTTTCACTATCATATTTCATGTCTGGGAAAAAGTTGTGGGTGCCAATAGGTTTCCATTTCTCTTGGAATATGATTGCATATCTGATGTTTCCCTCATACCCAAGGGTATCGGTCAACCTCCCTGAGATTTTCCAGATCGAGTGGGGATTAACAACGATACTTGGTTTCCTCTTTGGATTGTCTCTTCTTTGGTTACTTCTACAAAAATACAAGCAAAAAGAGTAGGACGGGTTGGAATATCCAACCCACTTCCTTTATTCTGATTAGGATTGATCGTGTGGAATCTCACTAGCGACTTCTTTGGCAACAATCATTGTCATACCGGAGAGTCCCAAGACTCTAACTTTTTCGCCAGCTGAGATTGGTGGTCCGGTTGTTTTTGCCCACCAGATTTCAGCACCCGACTTGACCTTGCCTTTCGGATTGATGTCTGTCATTGCTGTAATGTTACGCATCCTTCCATACTCGTATTTAGGCCACTTGTCATAGTTTCTGAGGAATCCCATGTAGAGACCCATCATACAGAAGATTGTGCCCACCATGATGTAGACAGGAATATGTCCTGTTGGATCGATGAACCATCCTATGAAGATCGCAACTCCATAGATTGGAAATAGCTTCAATGATAGCTTTGCATCAATGAAACCACCTTCCATCATTCCTCCGCCTCCCGTAAAAACACTAAACATCATGTAGAGTATTGCCCCAACGACGAATATCATCAATGGATCAAATACAAAGGAAGCACCTACAAGTATCATCTCGAAGACGAATAGGATGATCACGATGGGAATTACGACCTGTGCCATCGCCTTTCCAGTAGCAGGTTCCACAGTCAATACCATTAGGGTTAGGAGTATGCCAACGAGAATCAGCCCATAGAATGGGTTTAATACCAGAATCCCGAGGACCAGGCTCATCGCTGACATAAGCACCATGACGACGAGGATCTTTATCCAGGCGTCCATGTTCATTAACTCCAATTATTCTGGAACATCGGGGTCATTACGTGTCCGTGCCCTTGTTCTTTGGAACTTTGAGTCCTCCAGTTCCTGCCTGCATGGCAGCTGCAATTCCAGCAGTGCTTCCCACCTCTGGAATGTTGGTAGGCACCATGATAATCAGATTCGCGTTCTTGCTAATCTCTTGCATGATGTTCCAAGTACGAAGAGTCATACCAGCTGGTGATTTCTCATAGGTCTGAGCAGCTTTCAGCATTGCTTCAGATGCCTCAAGTTCTGCCTGTGCAAGAGTAATTCGTGCACGGCGCTCCCTCTCAGCCTGAGCCTCTCTGCTCATTGCATCCTGCAGTTGGGTTGGAATCACAACATCACGGATCTCTACAGCTGTGACCTTAACACCCCAGTGTTCTGTCTTCTCATCAATTAGTTCCTGCAAGTGAGTAGCTATACTATCCCTGTCAGACAAGAGCTCATCCAGAGTCACCTTACCGGTTGTCTCTCGCAGAGTAGTCTGAGCAGCTAGTTCTACTGCGATGGTATATCTCTCAACACTTAGAATAGCCTTCTCCACGTCGATGACACGGAAATACATGACCGCATCAACAACAACTGGGACGTTATCTTTTGTTAGAGAACGTTCAGTCTTGAACGCATATGTTAGAAGCCTGAGGGATACCCTCATTGCTACTTGGTCCAGAAATGGTGTAACCCATATTAGTCCGGGACCACGAATATGCTTAAATTTACCAAGACGAAGAATGGCTACTCGCTCCCATTCCTTCAAGATTTTGATGCCACTTGCGATGAACATCAAAACAAAGAAGGCGATTACTATTAGAAGGAACGTTAAACCAAAGTAAAATGCATCCAATTGCAATATCTTGTTACTCCTGAAAACCTAAACTTGTTAGGTTGAACGGTGTCGAAACCCCTGTTCCGAGTTTAATTCTAGTGTGAAAGCATATGAAGCTTCGTTCTAATGCCATATAGTTTTCAACTAGTCTTCTGTGTACCATCTTGTTTCTTTTTCTAGTTCTCAGCGATACTCTCACTTGGCAGCTCTTGAAATGTCTGAGTTTCCCTCCTAATTAGAGGAGGTCTGAACTCACTTGCTGCAAGTGCTCTATCAAGTGCAAATAGAATCACAGCTAGAATAGTAGCCATCACAACACGCTCAATAGGATAGATCACAAGAACAATAGTCATGAAGATAAATTCTAGATCAGCTGCATTCCATCCCAAAGCATAGTGGAAATACGAAACACCAATACCAGATCCAATGGCGTGATCTGCCATTACTGCGACAAAGCTAAGGATCCACATTGAAACAAACAACAATACGAGGTTGATTGATTTTGCATCTGTGCTGATATCAAACGAATCTCTGAGCTTCGGTATCATCATCAATAGTGCTAGCAATGCCGCAACAATACTTAGCCAAAGAAATGAGAATGTTACTTGACCTATAGGTCCTATGAAGAATAGCAAGATTCCATATGAAATGATCAAAGGTACAGTGATTGACTTTTTAGCTCGAATACTTGCTGCAGCGAATGCACCAACTGTTGGTGGGATAACTGTAAAGAATCCTAGAATTGGTGCAGTTGGATTAGCCCAAAGCCCAACTATCGAACCGATGAGAACCGAGGTAGTTCCGTAAATAGGTCCGAGGAGGAATCCAACAAGAGGTCCTGATATCATACCTAATGATAAAGCCCCTCCTCCAACTCCCGGGAATGCTGGAATGATACTAAGTATTGTATGAATTGCTGCAAATATCCCTGTGAGAACCCACGGAAATGCTTTCGAGTTTGGTAGTCCTGACAAATTCTTCACTCCTACTGATGCAGTGTAGTTTAGTAAACTACATAGGCAGGTTTGTACACTAATCGCGTGGATAAACCAGTATTTGAACATAATGGAGCCTTTTCAGATGAACCCGAATGCGCATCTATTACCCTATCTTGTGTTCCTTCCTAAAGAACTTGAAGAGAAACACAAATTCATTAAAACAATTCTTGCTTCAAAAGTGGCATCAGCTGTCCTTTCAAGTTTTGATAAAGGCGGGAGAGTCTTACAGCGTGACCTTGTTGAAAATTTACCACACTCCAATAAGAGCATACTTTCATACCTTACTGCTTTGAACAAGTCCGGACTGGTCACCACTGGTACAACTATCAATCAAGGAAAACGTGTGGTCTTTCACGAATTAACTAAAACCGGGTGGAGTTTAGCTCGAGTATTCTTTGAAGGAGTACCTTCTGACGTTCATGAACTTACATCCTATCTTCTTGAGGATTATCTTACTCACATTGTCTCCTTATTCAAGGAGCAAGATATTACTAGCTCGACTTTATTTGACATTTTCACAAAAGCACGTGCAAATGCATTACTAAGCGATTCCACAACTTTTGAAAAACCGGATTTCTTGATCATCGGAGCCTCAGCATACTATACTCATGTTGAATGTACAAAAATACCAAGTCCAAATGATAGCACTAGCTGCGAAAAACCTGTTCGGTTCCCTGGTGGCCCAACTATTGCACTTGCCAATAGCCTTGCAGATTCAGGATATAGTGTGTCACTGGTTTCAGCAGTTGGAAATGACCAAGATGGATGGAACCTCCTATCTGATCTGATTCAGAGAAATATCGACATCACGAACGTTTCAGTTGAGGATGATAAGAATACGAATGAAACAATTCTGATTGAAGACCAGAAAGGATCTCGTTCATTGATCGGAATTAGTCCAAATTCTGCCCTTTCAATCACGTCCCCTTCTCAAGTTCCTTGGTCTAAGCTTGAAAATACAAAAGCAGTTTACATTGGAGAAGTGTTTACCGAGGTTGCAGCAGCAATCAGCGCATATGCACGCAGTAAAAACATCCCAGTGGTTTACAGATGTTCGGTTCCATATCTTGAGAGAGGTCTTGACCAGCTAGGTTCAATCCTTAACCAAATCGATGCGCTCATACTGTCTCATCGCGCATGGAGATATCTGAAGAAGTCACTCAGAAAGGGTATCATTCAAACAATTCGTAACTACACTGCGACCACAATAATTATTCGAGATTCTGCGGCATCATATACAATTCATGAAACAGGATCTCTGCCCTTATCAAAACCAGCAAGCATAAAGAATTCGGAGATGTCAGATGTATTTTCAAACAATCTTCTAGTTTGGCTAACAAAAGGTTTCTCACCTAGAGAGGCTGCAATCAAAGCAATAGAAATTGAAAATGAATAAGTCTTGTAAGCTCTAATTACTTGAAGATGCAAGTATCCAGAAGAAAAGACCTCCAAGAATCCAGACAAATAAACCCGCACCTAGCACGATTCCCAATGTTGCTCCCATTCCAGATGATCCGAAGTTAACGTGCATATTCGTAAAGCTCTTGTATCCGCCAACGTACTTCGTTTCGTAATCGCAATGGAATTCCTTATCGACTATAGCTCCACATATCTCACAGACAAATCTGTTCTGTACAATAGCTCCAATCAAGCTATCAAGATTGCATCCCATAAAGGCAGTTAAAATCGCTAATGGAAAGATCATGATTAGTTGTTCTATGTTATAGATTGGTATCCAACCTGGAGCTAGAAATGCAAACAGGAGCGCAATTGTACCAATGAAAACTCCGGCAAGTACTGCAACTGCTTCTCCAAGGAGTGAAACTGCACCAATTGTGCCGCGAGGAACCTTCCTCCTAAGATTAGTAATCAATCGGGGCTTACTTTTGCTGAAGACTCCAATCTCGCTTGCAAGTGTATCTGCAGCTGTTGTTGCTATGGCTCCAATGAAACCTCCAAACATAGCAAATGACCAGAAGGGATCAATTGATGCCACCAAGACACCTGGTTTTGTTATGTAGATACCAATAGAGAAGATCATTGGAATGAGTCCACTTCCAAAGACATTCTTCCATGAACGCTTACCCTTTCCCTCCTGAGCGAGGTTCACCTTGGCTTTTGCTTTATACTTGTATTTTGTTGCCATTCCTGAACTAAAGAAGAAGAACAAAATTATAGTGAATGCTGCAACACCGCCCGTATACCATACGGTAAAGCCAATAACAAAGGCACCGATAAGACCAGAAACATCGACAAAATGGGCTCTGTAAGCTAACGCTCCAATGATAGCCATTATGATTAGCCCTGAGATGACTGGGTGAAACAGCAACTCCAACATTTTATCACATCCTTGTTCTTACTAGCTTCAATGATTTCGCTGACCTTAGTCGATTGGATTATTATTCTATGATTGTATATCAGGAGTTGATAGGTTGCTCCGATTAATACCGAGGGCTCGGGCTACCCCTATTATACCTTTGCAAGGGACTGCATATATTGCCGAACTTACCATCGCCGATTTTGATACTTCTACAGCCAAAAATCACCCTTTTCAGGTCTGATAATCAAAAACGGGGTATTTTACGGCCGTATAATATATATGCACATAGAACATCAATACACTGTGAACTGCTTCTGAGTCTGATTCACCGCACGATCAGGAAGTATCTGTCCCTTTTGTTCCACAAGTGCTTCTAGATAGAAACCAGACACTACATCAACGTTCGGTGTTGTCCAAGGAATTTCAGCCTCGAGTCCTCCGTCATCTCTTCTTCTCATATCTATGATTTTCACTTCAAATAGTTTGATTACTTTTCTCCGTGACATAACTCTTAGTAGAATCTTGACATCATCTAATGCGGCAGTACTTGCATTTCCAATGACTATGAGCTTAACTGGAGTGACCCGTGGTACCAATCCAGGAACTTCTACACCCTCTGTATCCTTAATCATGAATCTGAAGTGGAATTGGGGCTCTTCGACAGCCTTTATCTTAAGCCTCTTGGAGCTTCTTGTGGATCCTCTTGTTGTAGTGGCTTTGGCAGTTAAGTATGCTGTGCTCATCTCCGCTGTCAAGGGAATATCCACACTTAGTGCATACATTCCGGTTTCTTTGGCTTTTAGTTCAACTTCCTTCTCCCATATGGATACAATACCCTTGACTGTTTCCAGCTCTGTAACCAACATACATGGTAGATCATCACTTGAGAGATTTGAGATGTGTAACGTGGAATGAAGGGTTTCATCAGGTGTTGCGTAGCTTGGAACTCCACTGAATGTCAATCGAACAAAATGAGGTTCATCTACTCCATCAAGTCGAATTGTTTCGTTTCGAGAATCTATTACTTCCCCACCATACATTACTCTAGCTTCAATATTCACGCTTTCCGGATTAGATTTTCCTTTTGGTTTCGGAATAGAAACAGGGCCAAAAGCTATGGAGAGATTACGGCTTTGTTTCATTGGCTGACTAAAAGCAAGGTGCTCTTTTCCGTCAGGAAAGACAAAGACTATTGAGAGATTGGCCTGTTCTCCTACTTCGGTGTTCCTCCGAATTCGAAGCCAACCGGAGATCTTCGCACCAACCTCCGAGTTCTTTGGCACACTTAGTGAGTCGATGCTGATCTTAACTCCTACCTGTTCCAATCGAAACCTACGTGATTGAGTACTTGTTAGAGTGTTCGTACCACTAGTAAGCACAGCCTTTATCGAACCTGTTCTTTCAGCGGTATTCTCGGATGGGATTGCTGGAACTTTCCATTCAAATTTTGCTGAGTGACTCCTTAGCTTTGTTTCTGGAATAGTGGTTATAGGATGCCGTCTACCTGAATCAGCTTGAAAGATGATTGACACCTCAGATCCTTTCTTTATCCTTTGCCCCTGTCGCTTCAGCTCAATACTGCCAGAGATAATATTTCCAGGGCTATATACATCTTTGAGTTCTGATTGAAGAACAAGTTTCGGTCCCTTTCTCACAAATCCAATATAGAAAGGCCGAGAGGTTGTTGCTGTAATCTCCTCGCCATCTGAATCAGTTAGACTGATTTTAAGGGCACAACGTTCTACACCTTCTGAGAAATCGTCAGGGACAATTAATGGTGGAAAGTCTTTGTTTTTGAAGGCAATATGACCTCCAGGGTCAACTGACAAAGGTTGTTCAACTTCCGCCAGAATCTTCTCACGACCTGGTGCAACAACACTGACTTTTACTTCCAGATAAGCGCTCTCAGGATAACTTGTTTCAATTTCACCTGAGAAAGGAATCTGTGTTGCTCCATCAGCAAATATGGTAGTTGTAGCTGGTCGTATTGTAGCTTTAGTCCAGAATGTCTGAATCGTACTTGATAGTTTAACTTCTCGTCCAGTGATACCTATCGACGCAAGAACGTTGTATGCTGGTATACCTTTCTGAGTATCAAATTCTATCTGTTCAATATGAATCTCCCCTGCTTCTATCTTCGCAATTGGAATCAGGTTCCTCTCAATGACATGCCGTTCAGAATCCTCTATTGTATATGCAAGTGTCAAATCCGCAACAGGCCTTGTTAGAGCATTGCGAATTGAAATGGTAAAATGAGCTCTCTGTCCTGCAAAGACCCTCTCCTTATCTGTCACAATCTCTGGTTCTATTCCCTTCCACCAACACAACCATGTAGGAAGATGGGGTGTCCCCTCAAGAGGGTCGTAAAGCCAATTGGTACAGCATTCTCTGGTTATCTCAGACAATTTCCGGAGAAGTACAACAAGATTCAGTTCAGATTGTGCATATACGTCCAATTGAAAGTCTGCACCTGTAGTCTTTGGACTGACGAACTCACTACCAAATATTGATACCAGAATTGGTTGCATGAACGGATTATCTATGACCTTCAGTTCTTCTAACTCATCCCTGAGCAAGTAAAGCATCGAGGTTACAGCGTCTCCCATGAATCGATTCCTTTTCTTCTTATGCAGGCTACCATCATCATTGATCAGTTGATTGTATGCCTTGATGAAATCAGACGTAGGGTCTCCACCCGAAGGTTTGAAGGGACCCCAGAGACCTGCCTCAACAGCCGCCTCTCGATTCGCAGCAAGTGAAGTTGCTCCCACATCAGGTATCTTTTGACCAGCTTCAATCATTTTCTTTGCTTTGAGTGCAATCGTCTGAAGAAGGAGTGCTACACCAACCCTTCGAGGAACGGACAATTGAGTATCCGACACACGTAGTTCTACTGTGTTGAGTCTGGTATATGGATACATGTCTACCATTCGAGCATAACTGCGATTAACATGTCTAGCAAATCCCTCTACATCAGGTTCAACTAGATACGGAATCAGTTCGAACTCATTGGTGGGCCCTAGCTGAGTTGTGTTTCGTACGAGTCTGATGGACCGCTTACATTTTGGAGCCCTAGTTCTGCCTGAATCGTCAACCCAGACCTCGTCAGTTGCCTTCTTGTTTTCGAACGGGGAATTGACCGTTAATGCAATAATGTGGGGAATAAAATTCCTAATTAGATTGTAGACTCCCAGTTTCACCTTATCACTAACATCAGGACCCAAGATATGATGATGCTCACCAAATGACAAATTCTTGAGATATTCTCGGGCCGGATTCAGACCGGTGGAAATCAGAGTGACATTCGCATCTTTTGGTAGTGAGTCGTAAGAAACAGCAATTAGAGTCTGAATCCACCATGCTAGCTCCTCAAGTGTTGTACATGGGGGAGTAGCAATCTCGAGAATCCAGGTTAGACTTGTAACATTAGGATCGTGTCCAACTAATGTGAAATCCATCATCTCGCCAGATGGAGCTTGATAATTGACAACGACTCGTGACCCTCGTTCGCCTTCTTCTGTCTGCGTTGAGTGATGATACTTTTTCTTGACAGACATAACATTAGAATTCTTGATTCTTTTATCCAACAATGTCTTCGCATTACCCACAAGCCGATCAAATATTTCTAGGACCTCTACTCCTTTAATCCACGAACCATCTTTCCTGATTACTTGTAGTTCAACTTCAATACCGTGTGTAAATGGAAGGGGCATCTCTCGTTCGATCTCTACTCTCTCTCCCATTCATTTCACCTACAGCGACAAAAGGGACTCGAGTATACGTCGAAGAACATTGGTGTTATCTGCCACGGATTTACAGAGTGTTAACTCTGCCACAGTAGACTGTGGTCTTTGCTGCATTGTTCTAACCAGCTCATAGGTTAATGCTCCCCCTCCGTAGAGCCCATTATCAGTTAAAACGTGGACACCTAGCGATTGCAGAGTTTGTTCTATCTTAGAAATGATATTATCAAAATCGAGATAGTATCGAGTTCCTATGACCACTGCTTTTGTACTCTCCAGCTGCTTGAGCATCAACTCTTTCTGCATATTCACAACAAGGACGTGACCTTCAGAATTGGCTAATACTTCTGATGGAATCATTTTAGCGACAGTTAGGTTTGTACGTCGAGAAGTGCTATCATCTGGAATCTTGACCAGAGTAGGTTTCTTCACCTCTAACTTTGAGAGAGCCTTTCTAAATGACCGAGATTCTGCTAGTTCGTCTTCAAGGCACAATACAACTTTAGATTGGCCTGGGTCAAGAATTGTCTTAGATTGAAATTCCCGTCTCATCAAAGCTTGTTCTGCAGGTTCTAAGACGGCAACAAGTCTATCAAGTACCTTACCTGTATTCCCTAGTGTCTTTTTGGCTCTTAGGAGCTGCTGGTGAAATGAATCAATACTCGATGTGCCCAAGGATATTATGCCACCCTTTCCTCATGTCCTCACCATGAATTGGTCTACGACATGTTATTACCCTTTTGACAGTGCGAGGTGAGATATAGCTATCTATGTTTCTGCAACGAGACGAAATACCTTTTCAATTTTATCAGTCATTTCTCTAAGGCGATACCAGACTGATTCCCGTCCTGACCTTTCAGATAACTTTGCCATCAAAATATCATACTCGAATTCCGAAATATCTTTCAAAATTATCATAGCCTCATCTTTTTGAAAGTGGGTTTCATTAACACGATTGTCCTTCAACCTTTTGAGAAGAGGATTGAGTGCTTTTTCTGCAGAATCAATGGAGATTAGTGCTGCTCGGTATTGCTTCCTAGGATCTGGCAGTGCATACCCCCCTACGATTGGAGCCATACCTGGACCAATTGATCCCTGACCAATCTCATCAAGTTCATCCATCGCCTCCTGAAAGTGATCAAACGAATCAGACAAGCATTTCTTGATAGCTCGGAGAATTCGTGTTCTATCCGTTTCTTCACTCAGGGCATTTACCTCCAGATTGAAAAAGAATCAACATGGGCGACCCGAGAGCCGCCCGAATTGTAATCTATTGGGTGGGTGCGTCACCTAGCTCTCCAGAAAAGTGACAGGCAACAAAGTGACCCTCGCCCATGTCACGGTCTTCAGGAAGCTCCCTTACACAAATCTCCTGAGCGAACGGACAACGTGGATGGAATCTGCAACCACTTGGGACGTTGATTGGACTCGGTGGTTCACCCTTCAGTGACTCAACACGTCTCTTGACTGTTGGGTCTCCAGATGGTACAGCTGAAATTAGCGCTCGTGTGTACGGATGATGTGGATTGAACGCAACCTCGTGGGCTGGACCTATCTCCATAATCTTGCCAAGGTACATGATGCCAATCCTATCAGCAATGTAAGTAGCAACGGCAAGGTCGTGTGTAATGAATAGGTAAGTAAGACCGAGTTCTTCTCTTAGTTGAAGTAGTAGATTCAGAATCTCTGCACGAATCGATACGTCCAGCATTGATACTGGCTCATCTGCAACCATGAACTCTGGGTGCAGAATAAGTGCACGTGCTACTGAGATTCGTTGTCTCTGACCACCTGACAGTTCGTGTGGATATCTATCAATGAAGTCTTCAGCCGGTGTCATCGCAACATTCTCGAGTGACTCAAGAACGCGTTCACGACGCTGGCTTGGAGTTAGTGGAATCTTGTGAACTGTCAAAGGTTCTTCTACAATGCTAGCGATGCTCTGTTTTGGATTAAGTGACTCGTATGGGTCTTGGAAAGTGATCTGCATCCTCTTTCTGAGTTCTTTCATCTCGTTTCGGTCTAGGGTTGATAGATCCTGACCGGCGTAGATAACTTTTCCACCAGTGGGCATCTCAAGATTAAGGACACAACGTCCAGTAGTGGTCTTACCACAACCGGATTCACCTGCAAGCACGAGAACTTCGCCTTTGAACACATCAAAGTTAACTCCGTCAACTGCTTTCACATAAAGCTCCTGCTTGTATAACAGTGAAGACAGAAAGCCTGTGTTAACTGGGAACCACTTCTGCATGTTCCGTACTTGGATGAGCGGCTCACCCTCTCTGATATGTGTAGACTGTCCGAGTATTTTTAATTCGTCAGTTGTCATCTTCTCGTCCTCCTTATTCAAGGTCTACTGTTAATTCTCCTCTCAGACGTTCGTGGAAGTGACATGATACATATCGACCGGGCTCTATCTCATCAAAGGATGGTTCCTCCCTTGAACAGATGTCTTCTGCGTAGGGACATCTTGGGTGGAATCGGCAACCTGTTGGAGGATTGATAAGATCGGGGGGTGAACCCGGAATTGAGGTCAACTTCCTCTTCTCTGCTTTGATCATGCTTGGAATAGCACCAACCAGACCAGTAGCGTACGGGTGTATCGGCTCCTTGAAGACTGATACAACATCAGCTAGTTCTGCAATTCGTCCTGCATACATGATTGCTGTCTTGTCACAGGTTTCTGCAATTACTGACAGGTCGTGTGTAATCAGAACGAGTGAAAGACCAAGATCTTTCTGTAGCTTCTGTAGAAGCTTCAGGATCTGGGCCTGAATAGTCACGTCGAGTGCTGTAGTTGGTTCGTCTGCAATTACAAGGTCTGGATTACAAGCCAGAGCCATGGCGATCATCGCACGCTGACGCATACCACCTGAGAACTCGTGTGGGTAATTATGAATTCGACCAGGGTCTAGACCAACCATCTCAAACAGTTTGGAACATCGGTCAAGAGCCTCTTCCTCTGTCACGTTCTCGTGCATGAGGATGGCCTCTGCAATCTGTTCTCCAATCTCAAAAACTGGATTGAGAGCATTCATTGCACCTTGGAAGACGATAGCTACATTCTTCCATCTAATATCACGCATCTCTCGAGCTGACTTTCTCAGCAAGTCGTCACCCTTGAAGTAGATGTTGCCACCGACAATGTTGGCTGCGGGCGGTAAAAGCTGCATTATAGAATATGCAAGGGAGCTCTTACCACAACCACTCTCTCCTGCAAGACCGATTGACTCACCGACATCTAGCTCGAGGCTAACGTTATCTACGGCTTTTACCAGACCCTTCTGAGTTTGATAATACATCCGCAGGTTTCTGATGTCTAGGAGATTCATATCCGTACACTCCGCTAAGCGCAAAGGTAAAATTGGGGTTCCGTCACACCCGTAACGCGCGTTGCTGGCTTTCCACATCTTAAATACGTTTCTGCATCAGCACGCAACTATTTGCACCACAGCTTGCCGGCATTCTCATTATTTGGTTTATTAGTGTCTCAGACACGGCAAGAATCAAACAACTATTGGAATAATTGTAAGACCTTGAAAAAAAGCCAGTGTCAGCATGCTTCGAAAATCGTAAAAGGGACTAAAATTCTCTCAGGGGTGACCAACTATGTCAGGTAAAATACGAGCCTTCCCGGAGACCAGAACAGAACCACGAAAGAGGGTTCTTGCTATTCCATTCATCTTAACATTTGGAGGTCTCGGATTGATGTATGTTCACGAAACTTTACGATTCATTGGCGCTGTTGTTTCACTGGCTGGAGTTCTTACGATTTTTCTGGTTGGTATGGTCTTTGCAGACCTTTGGGCATCATCTCGAAGAACTAAGGATATCATCAAGGCTCGTGAAGAGAGGATGGAACAGGAAGAGAAAGAAGATTCAGAGGCAAAGGCTGACGAGGCTGATCCGTTCTTGGACAGGCTTGATGACCACGGTTCGGCTAACTGATCAAGGAATATAGTGATTTAACATGGTTACGTGACGGCAAAATGAACAAAGAAACTTTGCCATACCCCTGAAATGCATTTTCGGTCGATTTTTCGGTTTATCCGCCTTGACAGAACCTTTTTTTAGTAGTTAATTGGGGCTCTACTTCGGAAGAATGAGTGAATAGTGACGACGGTTAGATTATCACACTGTCGTTCCTAAACACGGAGGCCTTCAAAGTGTCAGAAACCAAGAAAGGCGGATGGAAAGATAGTAACTGGTATGTTAGCGCTAGCAGCTTTTGGAGAGAGTATCGGAAGCATAAGATAGGAATCCTAGGGATTATCGTGCTATTGTTTTACGTGGGCATGGCATTTGGTGCCCCAATGTTAGCTACACATGATCCTTCACCCAATGCCAAGGTTGCACCAACCTTCCTTGCGCCAGGGTGGGTGTCCATCTTTGACCCTTCAGGGGTCACCACCGGTGAATACATGCCTGACCCTCAGCTCTTAAACTCGGAAGCGAACGACTTCCAGGAACGAGGCTTAAGGCAATCTGAATTCTCTGGGCAACAATATGCAGGCTCTGATTCTGCAGGATATGTAGATTTAACATGGGAGCACTCGCCAGAATCTCTAGATATGGACTGGCGACTTCTAGACCCAACCGGTCATATGCCCGATTCGAACAGTTTCATATTCTTTACTCAGGAATTTGAGTGGGAGTTTAACAGCCTTCCAAGTGATGTTAACATGACTCTTGAACTATCAGTTACAACTACTGGAAGCTTCGAAACCGAAGAAAATAGTGGACTGATGTTCAAAGTATATATGTGGCTGATTGACCCCAGTGGCAATTGGCAACGGATCTACAGATCATTCCCACCTTACATTGATGTCTTTCAGAGTCGAACGATTGACCTCAACTACTTTGATCTTGCTGCAGGTTGGCGTGGAATGATTGAAGATGAAACTGGTGTCCAAGAAGATCCCAATGACATTCTGAAGATTGCTGTTGGTATTGCACCAACTAACAACTTCGGTTTTGATTACAATAGCACACACACTAACGAAGAAGTCTATGATGGATCTGTTACCGTTACCTTCAAGCGTGTCGCCATGCTGGTATACGGAAATTACTTCGGCATTCTTGGTTCAACCGACAAGGGCGGCGATGCATGGAGTCAGCTTGTATATGGATCACAAGTATCTTTGGTCATCGGTATTGTTGCAACAGGATTATCAACTGCTGTTGGTGTCATCGTTGGTCTGGTGGCAGGATACTTTGGAGGAAAGATTGACGAAACTCTTATGAGATTTGTCGACTTCTTGCTAGTTATTCCGAGTTTACCACTAATGATGGTCCTGGCGGCATTCCTCGGCCCAACCATACAGAACATTATCGTAGTTATCGCGATTCTGGGTTGGACGGGGACATCACGATTGATTCGATCACAAGTCATGGCTGAGAAGAATAAGGCCTACGTGGAGTCAGCTAGAGCTATTGGAGCGTCTGACACATATATCATCTTCAGACATGTACTTCCAAACGTGACACCTATCCTGTTTGCAAACATCACATTAGGTGTGGTGGGAGCAATCCTATCAGAGTCAGGTCTAGCGTTTCTTGGTCTAACCGATCCTAGTGCTCCTAGCTGGGGCAGAATGCTTGCTGATGCTCAGGGCACAGGTGGTTTCAGCGCAGGTGCGTGGTGGGTAGTTGTATTCCCAGGAATGATGATTACAATTCTCTCGCTTGCCTTTACCTTCGTTGGCCATACACTTGACCAAGTATTGAATCCAAGATTACGTGAGAGGTAGTCTATCACTGGATGATGAGCCCTTCGGGGCCTCATCATTCTTTCTTTTTCTTTTACCATCCTATTGGTTTGAATGGCATATTCTATACTTCGGTAGTGCTTTCCTTGAGCACTATCCTTATTAGGACGTAAACTCCAAATTATATTGGCTCACAGTACTTAGCGTCACTAGGTACTGTTTGGAGAGTCTAACAATGGGACTTAGAGAGTACGTTATTAGAAGAAGCATCTACATGTTCCTACTTGTCGTAGCAGTAGTATGTTTCAATTTCTTTCTCTTCAGACTTCCCACTCTTGTACTGGGTGTCAGCCCGGTAGACCTGATGATCAGTGAGGAGCTTCGACGAAACCTCACACGCGATGTGCTTGCACAGTTGTACACACGATTTGGTCTAGTTCCAGATCCGGACATCTTTGACTGGATCTACATGTTCTGGCGATACATCGTTAATATGTTCACAGGCAACTTCGGTATTTCCTTCGTCAGTCAGAAACCAGTCATGGATGAGCTAATGGCACGACTACCCAACACCCTACTGTTGATGGGTACATCCTCCATTGTTTCTATCATTCTTGGTATCTATACTGGTGTGAAGGTTGCTGCTGACCCAGGTTCTCGGAAAGATGTCAGTGCGGTCACGGTGGCGTTGTTCATCTATGCACTCCCGATATTTTGGTTGGGCATGATGCTACTTATGACGTTCTCGTTCTACTTACCCGCACTAACGGATGGCTTCATCAACTTCCCATTGGGTGGGACGATTGACTACGAGGTGTGGGTTTCAGCAAAGACCGATCCTCTTGGTTCGTTGGTGATAGCTGCTAACATCTTGCACCATTTGATACTCCCAATGATTGCCCTTGGCGTCGGAGGGTACGGTGGTTACTTCCTCTACATGCGCAACAACCTCATCGATGTGATGACTGAGGACTATATCCTCACTGCGCGTGCAAAGGGACTTGATGAGAATCAGGTACTATACAAGCATGGTCTGAAGAACGCGATGTTGCCGATGGTCACTATAATCGCAATGACGTTTGGTTTCCTCATAAACGGGGCGACGCTTACAGAAACGGTGTTCAACTGGTACGGCCTTGGGAGGTATATCTTTGAGAGTTTATTCATCCTAGATTACCCCGTCGTCCAGGCGATTTTCATGATAATCGCAATTACGGCTATTCTTGCTAATTTCATAGCGGACTTACTATATGGTGTACTTGATCCGCGGATTAAGTACGGATAATCTAGTTGTTCGAAACGTTGGTAGCCCCTCGGGGCTTACCATCTTTCTTTTTCTTTCTTAATTAGGAAACGAATTGGGATTCTCGATATTTCGTCATCACCGCACGAACCATATTATTCTACTAAGATGAAAAAACAATGTTTGTTCAGGAATGTTGATAAGGCACACTCATTTTCGACGGACCTCTAGGGTTAAAGTACCTCCTCGAGTTTCATCGCTCCATTGAAAGAAACAGGTGTTTGGATTGACAGAAAAAGGGAAGACAGATTGGCGAGATAGCAACTGGTACATTGGAATCACTGGCTTTTGGTTTGAATTCAAGAAACACAAGATCGGGATAATAGGTATAGTTGTACTTCTCATGTTTGTTGGAATGGCAATAACAGCACCAATGTTGGCAACGCATGATCCCTCTCCTAACAACAAAGTTGCACCAAGTTTCCTTGCTCCCAGTTGGATGTCCCTCTTTGACCCCACTGGTGTGGTAACTGAACAGAGGATTCCTGATCCTTACTTCACTTCTAATCCTGGATATTCAATTGTTGGTACTACAGATGGTCAATTCTCATCTGCACATGGCGATGAAAATAGTGCATATGGTCAGAGTCATGTGAACCTGACATGGAGTTATACTGCAGGTAGTGAATTAAACTTCACAGAAGACCCAGAAGGTCAACTCCCTGATTCTGGCGACTTCATTTACACGACTCAAACATTTGATTGGGAATATGACCGATTACCTAGTGATGTGAACATCACATTATCCTTTGGAACCACTCTTACGGGGGACTTCGCATCAGAATTTGGTGGAATTATGTTTCGTGTATTTATCTGGCTAATTGATTCTTCAGGCGACTGGCAAAAAGTGTATCAATCGAACCCTCCCTACCAACATGATCCTCTGTCACGTAGGATTGACCTAAATTACTTTGATATTGCAGCTGGATGGAGAGGAATGGTTGCAGATGCTGACGGTAACCAAGAAGACCCCCTCGATGAACTAACTGTTGCAATCGGTCTTGCACCAACTTCGAACTTCGAAACCTTCATCGGAGATCATCCTTGGGAGTATTACACTGGTAGCGTTACAGTATCTATAACTGAACTCAAGATGGTTCCTTATGGTGATTATTTCGGTCTTCTTGGAACCACTGATAAAGGAGCTGATGCTTGGAGCCAATTAGTGTACGGTTCTCGAATCTCACTCATTATTGGTATTCTTGCAACTGCATTATCAACAATCGTTGGTGTGGTTGTAGGAATGACTGCTGGATACTTCGGAGGAAAGACTGATGAGATACTAATGAGAATCGTTGACTTCCTTCTAGTGATTCCTGGACTCCCCTTGATGATGGTACTTGCAGCGTTCTTAGGTCCAACAATACAAAACATCATTGTCGTTATTTCAATATTAGGATGGACGGGGACATCACGACTGATTAGATCACAAGTCATGGCTGAGAAGAATAAAGCCTACGTGGAATCAGCTAGAGCTATTGGAGCATCTGATACCTATATCATGTATCGTCACATTCTACCTAACGTAACCCCCATTCTGTTTGCAGATATCACGTTGGGTGTTGTGGGTGCAATCCTTTCAGAGTCTGGCCTTGCATTTCTTGGTCTAACAGACCCAAGCGAGCCGAGCTGGGGACGGATGCTTGCAGATGCTCAGGGTACAGGTGGATTCAGTGCAGGTGCATGGTGGGTAGTTGTGTTCCCAGGTCTGATGATTACAATCATATCGTTGGCCTTCACCTTCGTAGGCCATACCTTGGATCAGGTGCTCAATCCGCGTCTTAGAGAAAGGTAACCGGGATCTGGATGGAGAAATTCTCCATCCCTCGTCCTTTTTTGTATAGGCGATTTTGACAAAATCCTAAAAGTGGTGGTTTCGTTTCTTTTATGACTACAAAACACTATATGCAGGAACGAAAGTAGACAACTTCGGACAACACAATCCTTTTATTCCATATTTCCGGTCATGGGGCATCCGAATCGACTCGGAAAAAGGAGATAGAGAGAATAATGGCTAGCAGTCGTGCTAAAAGAGCACTTGCTTTCTCACTCATTGCGGCGTTTATGATGATGGCAATTTCACCTATTTTTGCCACCGCACAGACAACCTTGCCAGGCGGCCCAAAAAGTGGTCCATATATTGACAAGCTTGTCTTTAACGTAATTACGCAAGATGACCAGCAAGTTCTCGCACTACAGGACGATGAAATCGACCTCATCGGTGACATGGTCGATCCAAGCTTCCTCGATACACTCATTGAAGCTGAGAATATTGATGTAGCAAACGTTCTGCGAAATGGGATGGGCTATGTTACAATTAACACTGCCAAATATCCTTACAATATCACAGCCTTCCGAAGAGCATTAGCATTTGCTCTAGACAAGGAAGCAATTTCAGATCAAGTCTGGGATGGTCTTTCAGTCCCACAGGACAGCGTTGTTCCACAAGTTAACCCTGGTTCCATTGAGGGTCTTTTGCCTTACACATACTATGAGGCAAACGTTGCTCTTGGAATACAAATGCTTGAAGATGCCGGGTTTGCTGACAATGATGGTGATCCAGACGGATGGTTAGAGGCACCAAACGGTGATGCCTTTGATGTCCTAGTAGAATGTGCAATATCATCCAACATTGCTATTGAAGTTGGTCAGAAAGTCGCTGAGGCACTCAACGCTCTTGGTATTGATGCAATATCAGTCCCAACTGACTTCTACGAGTACCTCAACAGGCTCTACTTCCACGGAAACTATGATATCGTCTTCCTTGGAGTTAGCTTCACTAACTTTGACCTTGATTGGATGGCTTACGAGTACTGGGGTGAGTATGCTGATGAGCCCTACTTTAACTTCCCGAACTGGGCAAACGATTCCTACGATGATTGGCGAGACCAGCTACTTCACGCTACCTACTGGGATGGTGCTGGTGGTGTTCTAGAAGCAGCTCTCGAGATGCAAGAGGTCTGGGTATACCAGTCCCCAATGATCATCTGTTACGAGAACGTTCTGCTTTCAGCATACCGAACTGACAAGTTCGAAGGCTACATCAACGATGTTAGTGATGGTGTCCCAGGTTGGTGGACCAACTATAAGGTTCACTTGAAGGACGAGCTAGGCGGTCCCTTCGGCGGTACATTCCGTTGGAGCAACCCACTCGATCTTGACACCTTCAACTTCATGGTCAGCTCTTCAGCATACACCATGAACGTCCTAGGAGAGTTCTACGACAGTCTCATCCAGCAGGATGACCAGGGTGAAGATGTTAACTGGCTCGCAGAGTCATTCATCGCTGAAACCCATGAAGACAATCCAAACGTTCCTGACGGATACACTCGATTCACATTCCAACTGGTCCAGAATGCCACATGGACTGACGGTACACAACTTACCGCAGAAGATGTTGCCTTCTCGCTGAACTACTTCCGTGACACTCCAGGTAACCCATACGGTGCCGACCTCACGGAGATGACAGCAGCATACGCACCAACCACTTACACAGTGATTGTTGAGTTTGAAAGTGAATCATTTTGGCACCTGCACACCGCAGCATACAAGCCAATCATTCCAAAGGCCGTGTTCCAGGAAGTTGGTATTGATGGATGGAACCTATGGAACCCTGACCCGCCTTCAGAGCCGATGGTCACTTCTGGTCCATTCTATGTGTCAGACTACGTTGCTGGTGAGTTCACAGAACTAACCTACAACCCAGATTACGTCTACGGTCTTGACAGGACAACTGAGCCAACAACAACCACAACTGCTGATCCAGTTGACTTCACAATGGCTATTGTAGCCGGTGCAGTCGGTGCAGCTGTTGTGATTCTTGTCGGTGGATACGTCCTAATGAGACAGAGATAATTCAGTTCAAGGGGACATATGTCCCCTTCCCCCTTTCTTTTTTCATTCCAACTCAGAATCCCAGCACCCAAATGACATCATAATCAAAGTTTGCGGTGGACTGTAGTCTTTTAACGTACAGAATCATCTTTGCTGGTGAGTGAGACGCATGCAGGTGAAGAGAAGCCAGATCATTCTGATTGCCCTCTCAGGATTTCCTCTACTTCTGGGTTCAGGATTCGCACTGCTTGTTCTAGATTCATCAATAATTGGTGATTTACTAGGCACCGCTCAAAGCTATTCGGTGCTTGAATTAGTAATACAGGCTCTTCTTTCTACAGCCCTTGGTACCTTGATTGTATTAGCAATGTTCTATTCAATGCAACGAAGAGGAAACACGGCGAAGAAGATGATGATTGCATTTGTTGTATCACCAATTCTCTACTTTGTTTTTCTCTTTCTGGGAGAAGCATTTCTTCTAATTCTCTTCAAGGGCTCAACAGGAGTCTTTCAAGGAATAATATCCATGCTCTCCCTTGGGATAGCAATGATTTCCTTGGCCATGATTTTGATGGACGCTATTCCTAACTCGCTCAAGAACCTCTTTGTAGCCTTCTATGGAAGTATATTTGGTATCTTTCTTGGAATCATAATGGTTAGTTCAACCATGTTTGTACTGCTAGTTTCCCTCATAGCTGAGGATTTCCTGTTAACAAGATTCTCGCCAGTGGCACAGGAAGTATCTATGACTGGTAGAGTAGGGGAAGATCCTTTCGATTATTCAAGGATAAAATCTGAATCTGCTTCTGTCGGAGTTGGTGATTATATTGCCTTCTCTCTGCTCTCAGCTCATGCAGTTGCGTATTTTCCGTTTCATGTGTGGGTGATGTCATTGGTTCTAGCACTTGTGGGAATATGCATCAACGTTCTGGTGGTGGCCCGTGAAGGAAAACTCCTGCCAGGAATCCCAATCCCTGCATTGCTAGGAATCATTCCTTGGATAGTTCATCTAGCAGCTCTGGCGATGCTTGGTGCCTAGAGGGTTTTATGCGTGGAGCGGAAGTAAGATATTCGGATTGTGAGGAAAAAAGGATGGATTTGCCATGATATCGGACACAAAACCTCAGAACATTATCTTTGCAGTTGCAATGATAATCGGTCTTTTTAGCGCTGCTGGTCTCGCTTCAAGTGCGGCATACTATAGCGGAAGTTACTCAATAGTTCGCTATCTAGACATCAATATGACTGATGTCCGTGTGGGGCATTTCGATCCTGACAATCTAACGATAAACCCCTCTCTTGTTGTCGATTTTAATGTACTAGCTCCACCTGCTCAAACAGGAGAAGCAAAGTTAACTTTCCTTAGAGTGACAGTATATCTTAACGGGGACAAGTTCAGTTACACAACATTTCGGAAGGACATTCCTCGTGACTTTAGAACTCTGTATCCAAATTATAATGAAACTTTCTCGATTGGATCTACTATTACAGTTGAGCATGACAAGCAAATACTCTATGATGCCTACAATAATGATGAATGGGTATTCAGCTTCACCCTTACAGTCTTTTATGATATCTTTGATTCCCCCGGCGATCAGGTGCGAATTATAGCATACAGCTACAATGGCGTCCCTACAGGAATTGAATGATAGTCTAGGACAGTGTCCGCTTTAATCGAGCAATCCTTTCAACTGATACGGAATCAGCTCCAGTAAGATTTGCTAGTTCCACAGACACTAGATCTAGATAGAATGTATGAATCAGAAGTTCCTCGATCTTAGTTCTTTTTGGATGCCAAAGGTGTATTGGTTTGGCTCCTTCATCTTCATAGATTTCAGAAGTTGCATTGAAGCGCGCACTAACTCTCGGGTTCTCGTGTTCAGATCTAATGAAGATAGGTAATACTCCCATTGAGTTGAACCAGCCTAGGCTCTCAATTTCATTGTGGTTAGCTTCAGGAATAACTGAATGAAATGATGCTATCTTGGAATTCTCATTGATTTGGCATTTAGCTCGATATGCGACAGCCTCAAGATGTCCCGAAGCCATGAAGAGGGGAATTGTACCTTGCATCTCTTTGGCAAGTTTATCGGGCGGTGTTACACCTACTGGCCAAGACTCAGCGATGAGTCTAAGTTTCTTACTAATGGGTGCCAAATCCGTTCTTGTTCTGCCAATCATTGTTTCAAGAAGTAAGAGTTCCACGGACAGTATAAGGGGTAATGCAGCTCTTGGTTGAAAACCACCTGGTAGAAGTGTACGCGTGTTTGGGTCTGCCAACTCTTGTAGATTCCCCCCAGATGTTATTGTGAATATTTCACATTTTCTTTGTTGGGCGTGTTTGAATGCAGAAATTGTTTCTTCAGTATTTCCCGAATAACTGACTGCAATAACAACCCAATTCGAATCAACAAAGTGTGGTAACGAGTAATCCTTTACACATATTATTGGGTGTGGTGATGAGTCATTCAGGAGACCCTTGCAGAGTTCTCCTGCAATCGCAGACCCTCCCATGCCTATCAAACAAAGACCACCTTTTCTTTCTCTTGAAATATCTAAAGCAGCATCCAATGAGGATTCACTTGGTTGTACAGCACCAAGCATTAGAGGAAACCCATTCGCCATGCTCTGCATATCTTCTTTGTTGATATCACCAAATTTCATCCCTTTCGCCCTGCGGGTTTTATTCTGAATGACTTAAGATAGTTCCTTTGTTTTCACTATCCTTGCAGTTGTTGGTGCATCGGTGCTAATCATTGTCGATGAAAATGGACGCATTCGACAAAGATAGACTCAATAAAAGTATGGGGATATCTTGTTCCCTTTTCCATTTCTTTTTCGCTTTCAGAAGACTAATACGAGGGTTCCTTTCTTAACTCGGTTTGCTCTCTTAGATGTTGGAGGATTTACACTGAGTTTAATGAGTTGAACAAAATTGAGGATACAATTCAAGCATGAGGACGGAAGACTAAATGGCGTCGCTATAAGAGGGGCAGTTCATCCATCTAAGGGCGTGCTGTTATTGCATCCACATCCCCTTTATGGTGGAGACATGAATAGTCATGTGGTACGGTTTCTTGAAGAAGCACTTTCAAGTATAGGGCTGACTACTCTTCGATTTGATTTTCGAGGAACTGGTTCAAGCGTTGGTCAATATTCTGGACTCAATGGATCAATCATAGACGCGCTCTCAGCAATAACCTTCATGAAAGAAGAATTAGATGTAGAACAATTAGGGGTCATTGGTTATTCATTTGGGGGGTCTGTTACACTGGGTTTAATCACTAGAATGAAACCTGATTTCATCGTAACAATGAGTGCTTCTTTGAATCTGCTTTCAGAATCCGGAGTCGATCCTGATAACCTGAATCGATTCAACAACCCGGCTCTACTAATACATGGTGATAATGATAAAGTAGTCCCCTTCTCTGACATGGATATAATTTCCTCCAAACTAGAAGATGCAGTCGAGTCCTTCATTGTTGAGTCTGAGGGCCACTATTACACCACTTCAATGAGTTCAGTAATCTTGAGGGTCGTTGCGTTCATGCATAGGGTATGGGGAACTAACTTACTCAACGATTAGGCTTAAGTGCGATACAGAAATGAAATCGATGTGATGGAAACGATGCTCAAGGCTGTTGTCTTTGACCTCGATGGGACAATCACCAAACTTAAGCTCCCTCTCGAGCTTATGAGAAGTGACGCCAAGCTGTTCTATATCAGCGAAGGTCTCCCTTCTGAATTACTGGAACCCGCTGATGGTATATCAAGTTCAACAGCGAAAGCAAGAGAGTACTTTCTATCAAACGGCATTTCAATGAATGAGTGGGATGTGTTGCAGCAAGAGCTAGATGTGCTTATGTCCAATCATGAAACGACATCTGCTAAGGATGCACAGCTCATGCCAGGAGCTTTAGAAAGCATAAAAGAAATTCAGTCAATGGGAGTTAGAACATCAGTTCTTACAAACAACAGCCGCTTTGCAATGGATATAATATTAGAACAGATTCCTCTCGAGGAGCACTTCGAAATTATTCAGACTCGACACGAGTCTCCTTCTCCCAAGCCGTATCCAGATGGACTATTACATATGATAGAGAGGTTAGGGATTGAAGTCGAAGAGGCTGTTTATGTTGGAGATGCGATCATTGATGGGGTTGCTGCATCCCGTGCAAGCATGGAATTCTGGGGAGTTGCTACTGGAGAAACCACGACCGAGAACCTACTGTCAGTTGGGGCTACTGAGGTTGTATCATCCATAGTCGAGCTTCCTTCGATTGTATCGAGGCGGCTTGAAGACTCATCATAATCTCATTGTCCAAATGTTAAGATACTGAGGTTATTTCATGCCATTTGACAGAATTCTCGGTATCCCGTCTGTTTATATTTCAATATATCTTCAAACTTCTTTCTGTGTATATACAAAGAACTTCATCACAGGGCTAATTGCTATAGAACATGTAAATGGTATCAATATTGCTGAAATCTGAATTCCTTTATAACAACTCAGGGAAATATCAACTTACACCCCAGGGTCTTTCTCAAAGAGGGCGAATCCTAGAAGTATAAGGATACTAGACCATGATGATCGATGAGGGCACGCTACTGGTACTCAGGTCCGCAAATGGTGCTTTTTCATGTCGTACACCTCCCTTGCCGCGTGACTGGAATCCAGTTGATCGACCGCATGTTGCCAATCTAGTTCATCTCGATCATGATGTTTTTCGAGTCTATCTCTCAACACCCGTCCGTATACACACTTCTGTTCGTTACAAGCTAGCTATTTCTGAATTGGAACACCTTCCATTGAAGTCAATCATTGAGATTCGACATGATAATGTTGAGTTCAGTTATTACCGAAAGGACGAAAGACTTTGGACCAAGGTTGCTGAATCAAGTAGTCCCTTCATGGTAGAAGTTTTTTCTCATGGCACCTCTCCAATCATTGTCGACATCACCGCGAGATGATGCTTGAAGAAGTAGTTTGAAGATGAGAGGGGCGTCAAAAAATTCGCTTGGTTGCTTGAGGAGGAGAGGATGTGTTTCAGGAGGAGATGACGCCCCTCAACACTTCAACTATTAGTGAGGTTCTTTTCTTTATAAATCTTGCTGCGATTATCACAATTTACCCTTATTTTCTTGAGAATTTCGCAATAAATTCATTTTTCATATCAGGAACAACCTTCTAACCCCTATTCGATATTGAATTCGTGAGTAAAATTCGCGATAATCGCCAAAAAATCTCCAAAAATCCTAGTAAGTTTATTCGCTAACCAACATTCAATTATATACAAAATTGTAGATAGTTAATATTAGAGAGGCTTGGGGCCAATCTCTCTCGCCTAATCATTCTCTCTCCTCCTTCCAGCGTTGGTTCCCAGCCACTCTCTCTCTCTCTTTCTCCTTCCTATCTCCTTAGCTCATTGTTCTCAATCTGTTGTCAATCTATAT